>NZ_AKJI01000083.1:0-19226 GCF_000282415.1 Pseudomonas sp. GM60 | reverse complement strand
TGTATTGGCTGGACGGACGCCATCGCCAGCAAGCCGGCTCCTACAGGTTTGCGTTTGCCTTGATCCCTCAAACATCCACGCACTTTGTAGGAGCCGGCTTGCCGGCGATGGGGCCCTTGGATGTTGCATCGGTCTTTCGGACGCCATCGCCGGCAAGCCGGGCTCCTACAAGGTCGGGTGTGATCTTTCGGCCTTGGCGGTGAGCTGTTCGCGACAGTAATCGGCAAACAACTGCGCCGGTTTGGTCAACTGCCCGCGCTTCAGCCACGCCGCCACCAGTCCTGAGCCGGTGATGTCTTCGACGATGTCCACACACACCACTTTCTGCCCGTCGTAGGTGCATTCCGAGTGCGGGCGGGTGACCAGGATCGAGAAGCCGAACCCTTGCCCGACCATGCCCCGGACCATCTCGATCGACGGTGAGCTGAACGCAATGTTCGGCGACAGGCCCAGTTCTTCGAACAGGCTGACGAAGTAGGTCCGGCTCGGTTGCACGTCCAGCAGAATCATCGGCTCCAGGCACAGATCGCGCAGGGACACTTGCTTGAGTTGGGCAAAGCGATGATCCGCCGGCAGCAAGGCATAAGGCCGCTGCGCGGGCATCAAGGGTTCGGTTTCGATGGTGGCGTCGAGGTCGTGTTCATAGAGGATCGCCAGGTCGAAGGTGCCCGAGGTCAGGCCTTGCACCAACTCCTGCTGCTCGCCGTCGCGGATGCGGATTTTCACGCCGGGATACAGCGCCGAGAACCCGGCAATCAATTGCGGCAGGTACAGCGGCGCGACGGTTTCGAAGCAGCCGATGTCGATTTGCCCGGCCACTACGTCATTGTCGGCCAAGGCGTTCTGTTCGAACTCCTTGGCCATGCGCAACAGTTCCTGGGCCTTGCGGTAGAAGCGTGCGCCGCTGGGCGTCAGGGACACGCCTTGGGCGTGATGACGGATCAACAATTGCACGCCGAAGCTGTCTTCCAGGCCTTTGATCGCCGTGGAAATGGCCGGCTGGGCGATGTACAGCTTGCGCGAGGCCTCGGCGACGCTGCCGCATTCGACGGTGGTGATGAAGTACTTCAATTGACGCAGGTTGTAGGCAGCCACGGCAAACCTCGGGGTGGATGGACTCGACATCCAGCAATTTTTGCGCCGACTGCGTCCGTTCTGACGACGGTGTTGTTGTGCCTGAACAATAACCACATACCGCACGACCGGGGAGATGGGCTGCCCAGTTTTTTCATGGTCTGCGAAGACATTTTTACTATTTTTCCTCGACACGGGCCTGGGCCACCATCCAATTCACAAGAAAAGCCCATGGAGCATCTGAACGTGTTCGAGCTTACCTACTGGCAAAACAAGGCCGCTGCGCTGGCGTTTCCCGACCAGGCCCTGATTGATGGCAAACCCCGTTCGGCGCAGTCGGGGCAAACCTTCGCCGCGATCAACCCGGCCACCGGCCAGCGCCTGGCCAACGTGACCGCGTGCGGTGATGAAGAAGTGAACGCCGCCGTCAAAAATGCGCGGCAGGTGTTCGAGGCCGGCACCTGGTCGTCGCGTTCGCCAAACGAGCGCAAGCAAGTGCTGCTGCGCCTGGCCGATCTGATCATGACCCACCGCGAAGAACTGGCGCTGCTGGATTCGCTGAACATGGGCAAGCCAGTGATGGACGCCTACAACATTGACGTGCCGGGCGCCGCCGGGGTGTTTCGCTGGTACGCCGAAAGCCTCGACAAACTCTACGACCAGATCGCACCGAGCGCGCAGAACGTACTGGCGACCATCACCCGCGAAGCGCTGGGCGTGGTCGCCGCCGTGGTGCCATGGAATTTCCCGCTGGACATGGCTGCATGGAAACTCGCCCCCGCGCTGGCGGCAGGCAACTCGGTGATCCTCAAACCCGCCGAGCAATCACCGTTTTCCGCCCTGCGTCTGGCCGAGTTAGCGCTTGAAGCCGGCTTGCCAGCAGGCGTGCTCAACGTGCTGCCGGGACTCGGCGAGCAGACCGGCAAAGCCCTCGGTTTGCACCCGGACGTCGATTGCCTGGTGTTCACTGGCTCCACCGAAGTCGGCAAATTTTTCATGCAGTATTCCGCGCAATCGAACCTGAAACAGGTCTGGCTGGAATGCGGAGGCAAGAGCGCCAACCTGGTGTTCGCCGATTGCCAGGACCTGGATCTGGCGGCCGAGAAAGCCGCGTTCGGCATCTTCTTCAATCAGGGCGAAGTCTGCTCCGCCAACTCGCGGTTGCTGGTGCAGCGTTCGATCCATGACGAGTTCGTCGAGCGCCTCAAGGCGCAGGCCGAACGCTGGCTGCCGGGCGATCCGCTGGACCCGTCGAGCAGCGCCGGGGCGATTGTCGACAGCCGTCAGACCGCGCGCATCATGAAGTTCATCGAGCAAGCCCAGCGCCAGGGTGCGACCAAGTTGTGCGGTGGTCGGCAGTCGATTTTCAACGGCTCCGACAACTTCATTCAGCCGACGATTTTCACTAACGTGAGCCCGGACATGCCGCTGTTTCGCGACGAGGTGTTCGGCCCGGTGCTGGCGATCACGGCGTTCGATGACGAGGCACACGCCTTGCAACTGGCCAACGACAGCGTCTACGGCCTGGCCGCTTCGCTGTGGACCGACGACCTCAATCGCGCCCACCGCGTGGCGCGGCAATTGCGCGCCGGCACGGTCTCGGTGAACAGCGTCGACGCACTCGACGTGACGGTGCCGTTCGGCGGCGGCAAGCAGTCTGGTTTCGGCCGTGACCTGTCACTGCACTCATTCGATAAATACACCCAGTTGAAGACCACCTGGTTTCAACTGCGCTAATAACAAAACGGAGAACTGGCGATGACCACACCACGTGAAACCCGCGACTACCAGGCCGCCGACGCTGCGCACCACATCCACGCATTCGTCGATCAGAAAGCGCTCAACGATGAAGGGCCACGGGTGATGGTCCGTGGCGAGCGCCTGCACCTGTGGGACAACGATGGTCGGCGCTACCTCGACGGCATGTCCGGGTTGTGGTGCACCAACCTCGGTTACGGCCGCAAGGATCTGGCGGCGGCAGCGGCTCGGCAGCTTGAGCAATTGCCGTACTACAACATGTTTTTCCACACCACTCACCCGCAGGTGATCGAGCTCTCGGAGCTGCTGTTCAGCCTGCTGCCGGGGCACTACAGCCACGCGATCTACACCAACTCCGGCTCCGAAGCGAACGAGGTGCTGATCCGCACCGTGCGCCGTTACTGGACGATCCTCGGCAAGCCCGAGAAGAAAGTCATGATCGGTCGCTGGAACGGTTACCACGGTTCGACACTGGCGGCGACGGCGCTCGGCGGCATGAAGTTCATGCACGAAATGGGCGGCATGCTGCCGGACATCGAGCACATCGACGAGCCGTACTTCTTCGCCCACGAAGGCAACCTGACCCCGGCTGAATTCGGCCTGCGGGCGGCGCAACAACTGGAAGCGAAGATTCTCGAACTGGGCGCGGACAAGGTCGCCGGGTTTATCGCCGAGCCGTTCCAGGGTGCGGGCGGGATGATCTTTCCGCCAGAAAGTTACTGGCCGGAAATCCAGCGGATTTGCCGTAAGTACGACGTGCTGTTGTGCGCCGACGAAGTGATCGGCGGCTTCGGTCGCACTGGCGAATGGTTCGCCCATGAGCACTTCGGTTTCGAGCCGGACACGCTGTCGATTGCCAAGGGGCTGACCTCCGGCTACATCCCCATGGGCGGGCTGATCCTGTCGAAGAAAATGGCGCAGGTGTTGGTGGAGCAGGGCGGGGTGTTTGCCCACGGCCTGACCTATTCCGGACACCCGGTGGCGGCAGCGGTGGCCATCGCCAACCTCAAGGCGTTGCGTGATGAGGGCGTGGTGACGCGGGTCAAGGACGACATCGGGCCGTACCTGCAACAGTGCTTGCGCGAAGTGTTCGGCAATCACCCGTTGGTGGGGGATATTCAAGGTGTCGGGATGGTAGCGGCGTTGCAGTTGGCTGAAGATAAAACCAGTCGCAAGCGCTTTGCCAACGAGAACGACATTGCCTGGCGCTGCCGCACGATTGGGTTTGAGGAGGGGGTGATCATTCGTTCGACGCTGGGGCGGATGATCATGGCGCCGGCGTTGATTGCCAGTCGTGAGGAAGTTGATGAGTTGGTTGGCAAGACGCTGAAAGCGGTCGATCGTACGGCGCAGGAATACGGCCGGCTCTGATGTAGCCGAAGGTCCTTCGGACCTTAATCGCGAGCAGGCTCGCTCCCACATTGGAACTGTGTTGACCTCGGTAGAGAGGGCAACATAGAACCCCCTGTGGGAGCGAGCCTGCTCGCGATTGCGTTAGACCATTCAACACAACTCTCATGTTTTGCACTCACCCCGTGCACCTCCGCCCACACCGCCCTTTAGCAGTGCGCACTACCCAGTTTTTTCATCGCTCGCCTCGACATATTTCCTAATTTTCCTATTCCTGGCCCTGGTCCAACATCGACCTCGCCAGTCAGCCGAACACTGCCCACCAAAAGGTCCATCAGAGACCACCCGTGGCAGCGCTTCTCCAGGGCTGCTGGCCGTACTGCCCATGACAAAACTAAATCAACAGCTTTGGGAGTGCTCCATGATCAAGTCCTTGCTAACCCGCGTCGCTCATCCACTGGCGGTCACCGCCATCGCCGCCACGGTCGCCACCAGCGCCCAGGCCGGCACCCTGTCCATCGGCCATACCACATGGGTCGGTTACGGCACGCTCTACCTCGCCCAGGACCTGGGCTACTTCAAGGAAGGTGGTTTGACCGTCGAGTTGCCCGTCGTCGAAGAGGCTTCGATGTACATGGCTGCGCAAGCCTCGGGCGAATTGTCCGGCTCGGCGTCGACCATCGACGAAGTACTGAAATACCGTCCGCAATTCTGCTTCAAGGCCGTAGCCGCACTCGATGACAGCCATGGCGGCGACGGTGTTCTGGTGGGCAAGGACATCAAGAGCCTGCAGGAGCTGAAAGGCAAAGCCGTGGCGGTGAACGAAGGTTCGACTTCGCAGTTCTGGCTCTCGTACTTGCTGAAAAAACACGGCATGAGCATGAGCGACATCACCGTGCAGAACATGACGGCCGACGACGCCGCCACCGCGTTCATCGCCGGTCGTGTGCCTGCCGCCGTGACGTGGGAACCGCACCTGTCGATGGTGCGTGACAAGAAACAAGGCAAAGTCTTGATCGACAGCAGCAGCACGCCGGGTGTGATTGTCGATGTGGTCGCGCTCAACTGCACGGTCATCGAGAAACAGCCGGAAGACGTCAAGGCGCTGGTCGCCGGTCTGTACAAAGCGGTGCAGTACACCAAGGACCATCCGCAGGAAGCCTACAAAATCATGGCCAAAGGCGTCGGCGGTTACCTCGCCGATCCGAAGGAACTGGAAGCCGCTGCGCAAGGCGTGCGCTTCTACGATCAGGCCATGAGCGAAAAACTCCTGGGCTCGCCGGGTAATCCGGGCGACAGCGAACCGTTGATCAAACTGGCCAACGAAACCGCCAGTGAATTGCAGGGCAAACCCTACAACGTCAGCAATGACGACCTGATCGACAACCGTTTCGTCAGCCCGCTGTAGGAGGTTCGCATGTTCAAGCGCAATTCATGGCTGAGCCGTTGCATCACGCCCAAGACCGGTTTGCCGGTTTCGGTGATCTGGAGCGCGAGCGGCCTGGCCTGGGTGTTGTTGGTGGGCCTGTGGGCCGGGTTGTCTTACGGCGGCGTGGTGCCGGGCATGTTCTTGCCGACGCCGGGCGCGGTGGTCGAAGCCGCTGTGCGCCTGAGCCGCGACGGCACGCTCGGTTTGCACGTGTGGGCCAGTCTTGAAGTGGTGGTGGTCGGTTTCGTCGTTTCGTCGCTAGTGGCGGTGCCGTTGGGGTTGCTGATGGGCAGCTTCCGCATCGTTCAGGCGTTCCTCGAACCGATGGTCAATTTCATCCGCTACCTGCCGGTGACCTCGTTCGTGCCGCTGTTCATTCTGTGGATCGGTATCGGTCTGGAGCAGCGTGTCTCGGTAATCATCTTCGGCGTGTTTTTCCAGCAACTGGTGATGATCGCGGACGTGTCCAAAGGCATCTCCAAAGACCTGATCAACGCCTCCTACACACTCGGCTCTAACCGCCGCGATGCGGTGTTGCATGTGATCGCGCCGGCCTCGTTGCCGGGTGTGCTCGACACCTTGCGCGTGACCATGGGCTGGGCCTGGACGTACCTGGTGGTCGCCGAACTGGTCGCCGCTTCCAGTGGCCTGGGTTACCTGAGCCTCAAAGCCATGCGCGGCTTTCAGGTGGATGTGATTTTCCTCGCCATCGCGATCATCGGCCTGTTGGGCCTGGTCACTGATCAACTGTTCCGTTTCCTTCGTCTGAGGATTGCCGCATGGGCTCAGTAACCGCCGTCAACCCGCGTATCGTCACACCGATGGCTGCCCCGGCCTACGCCGCGCCTCGTTTGCAAGTGGACAAAGTCAGCCTGCGTTACCAGAAGCCCGACGGCGGCGTGTTCACCGCGCTGGATCAGGTTTCGTTCGAAGTTCCGGATCAGCAATTCGCCGTGCTGGTCGGGCCGTCGGGCTGCGGCAAGTCGAGCTTGCTGTACCTCACCGCCGGTTTGAACGAGCCCACGGAAGGCGAGATCTACGTCGGCGGTCAGCAAGTTCAAGGGCCGGGCGCGGACCGCGGCATGGTGTTCCAGAGCTACACGCTGTTCCCGTGGCTGACCGTGCGGCAGAACGTCGAGTTCGGCCTCAAGCGTCGCGGTATGGCGGCGGCACAGCGCAAGGACATCGTCGATTACTACGTCAACGAAGTCGGTCTCAGCGGGTTCGCCGACAACTACGCCAAGCAGCTGTCCGGCGGCATGATGCAGCGGGTGGCGATTGCCCGCGCTTTGGCCAATGACCCGCAAATCCTGCTGATGGACGAACCCTTCGGCGCCCTCGACAGCCAGACGCGCCTGCAAATGCAGCAGCTGTTATTGCGCGTTTGGGGTAACAGCAAGAAGACTGTGTTGTTCGTGACCCACGACATCGACGAGGCGATTCTGCTGGGTGATCGGGTCTACGTGATGGGCGCCAGGCCTGGGCGGATCAAGCAGATTCTGGACGTGCCGATCGAACGCCCACGGACCCTGGACATGGTCATGGAGCGTTCATTTATCGAGATGAAACGCGATATTTTCGGGCTGCTGCATGATGACCTGGAGGAGGTGCATTGAGTGTCACGCAATCCCCTGTAGGAGCCGGCTTGCCGGCGATGAGGCCATCACATCCAACATCTTCGTTGACTGACCCACCGCTATCGCCAGCAAGCTGGCTCCTACAAGGTTTGTGTTTGGCTGGGATTACGGCGCAGCCGGCAGGAGGAAACGCGCAATCACCGGCAAATGATCGGAGATCCGCAACGTATCGTCCTGTCGCACCGTCGCCTCGACCCGTTTGATCCGGGGGCTGTAAAACAGGTAATCGACGGTGCGGTCCGGGCCGTTCAGGCCTGGATCATTCGGGTAGTGCGTCAGCCAACGCGCCCGATCGATGCCGCTGGCTTCATTGTTGGTCGGGATCATCGGGTACTTGTCCCACAACAGGTGCAACGCGCTGTCGGCGGAGTAGGGCGTGCGTTGTTCGGTGGGCAGGCGTCGATATTGCCCCAGCGGCAACAGGTTGAAGTCGCCGCCGATCAGCCACGGGGTGCTATGGCTTTCGTATTTGTCGAGGACTTTGGCCACCGCCGTCACCTGGGTCTGTAGCGTTTCATCCGGTTGGGTCGCACGGTCCAGATGGGTGTTGAGGACCGCCAGCTGCCCGCCGTCACTCAAAGGCAGGTAAGTGGCCAGCAAGGCATTTTTCGGCTGGAACTGACGGCTGATGACGTTGGCCGGCGTGACCGGCAGTTGCAGGCGTTCGGCGTGTTCGATCCGGTAGCGGCTGAGGGTTGCCAGTTGCCGGCCGACACTGCCGAAGATGTGCGGTTGCGGCACGAAGTCGGCTTTCCAGTCGAAGGCATGGGCGCTGCAGGGATAGAGGTCGGCGAGGCGTTCCTGAAGCAGTTTGAACTGGTTCTGGTAATCGCTGGCCTTGGCGCCGTCATCGAGCTCTTGCAGCAACACGAGGTCCGGTTGTTCGTCGCGAATCACCCGCGCCACTTCATCGAGGCTGAAGGCCATGTCTTCAGGCGTCGGTTTTTCGTCGTCGCCGGCGGCCAGGTCATTCCAGAACACATAGCGCTTACCCGCCAGGTACTGAACGTTCCAGGTCATCACTTTCAACGCCTGGCCGGGCACCAGTGTCGGTGCTTGAGCGTTGCAACTGACGGGCAAAACTTCCTTGGCTTCGGGGCGCCAGGTCAGGCTGTATATCAGCAAGGCAATCAGGCCGATTGCTATCAACAGGCCCAGCAGGGTGTAGCGCAGTAGTCGGGTCATGGCTCGGCTTATAGCGTTACAAAAGATGGATCCGAGCATAACCGAGAGCCGGGCCGAAGCCCATGATCAGAGCGGCCGGTCGATTTTCTCGGGAACGTCGCTGATCAGCATGAACAAACGGAACAACACCACGCTGGTGAACAGTTGCAGGAAGCTGTGGGCGCTGTCGATCAGCAGGGAAATCACCGGGTTCTGCGGTTCCGGATACACGTTGAGCGTCACACCCTTGAGCACCCACAACGGGCCCATCACACACAGGATGCACACCAGAATCCGCAGGAAATGACCGCGGGTCAGGCGCAGGCTTTCCTTCATTGCCGCCAGCGGCGCCAGGCCGCGCAGCACCAGCAGGTATTCGCTGAACGCCAACGTCACCATCAGCCAGATGCCCGGCAGGAAGTACAACGACAGGCCGAGCAGGATCATCAATGTATTGAGCGCCGTGAGCAGGGCGAAGCGCGGCCACAGGTACGCGGACCTCGCCAGCAGGTCACGGTTGCGCGGCGATTCGCCACGGCTGCGCGCGTCGAGAAACAGGATCAGGGCGGCGGTGTACAGCGGGTACACCAGCAGGCCGACGATCACGCTGACGCCGGGAAAGCTGTCCGGCACGGTGTTGTGGTCGACCACTTGTTGCAGCAGCGCTTCGAAAATCACCAGCGGCAGGCACAGCCGCACGATCTGGCTCAGATTGCGCTTAAAGAAATACAGCGAGTCACGCAGTACATCGAACGGATTCATCAGTCGGTATCGCAGGTTGAAAGCAGTGGCCCACTTTAACCGATGCAGCGCGTCGGGGCGCAAACGTAAACGTTCGGTAAAGGTCATTGAAACAACTTGTTTCAGCCTCCATTAAGGTCGAGCGCCGTATCCTCCCTGGAGAAGGTCAACGATTTCCCCGGCAATCTACGAGGTCGCCATGAACACTGAAGAACAAACCCTGATCGATGGACTGTTTTCCCGGCTGCAACAGGCCGAAACGGAAGCAGCCCCGCGCGATGCCCTGGCCGAGGCGCGGATCAAGGAACATCTGGCTCGCCAACCCGCGGCGGGCTACTTCATGACCCAGGCGATTCTGGTGCAAGAGGCAGCGATCAAGAGCCTCGACGCACAGAACAAGCAACTCACCGAGCAAATCCAGCAATTGCAGGCCGAACTGCAATCGGCCAAATCCCAGGCACCTGCTCCGGCGCCGAGCAGCGGTGGGTTCCTGTCGAGCATTTTCGGTGGCAGTTCCCGTGAAACGCCTGCGCCAAGTGCACCGCCCTCCAGCGGCGGCTGGCGTGAGCCGGGACGGCCTTCGTTCAACGCGCCGCAGCCACAGCAGAATTTCGCTGCACCGCCACCGCAGCAGAACTACGCGCCGCAACAGCAGGCGCCGGCGGTTGGCAGCGGTTTCCTCGGCGGAGCGCTGAAAACTGCAGCGGGTGTGGCGGGTGGCGTGATGCTGGCACAAGGCATCAGCAGCCTGTTCCATCACAACCAGCAGCCGGAAGTGGTGGAAGTGATCAAGGAAGAGCCGGCGCAGGTCAACGACCACGGCGGTGACAACGGCTGGGGCGATGACCAGCGCGTGGCTGACAACTCCCAAGACTATGCCGACACCGACTACAACGATGACAGTTCATCGTTCTTCGGCGGCGACGACGATTCCTTCGTCTGACACGCCATTCGTCCGGAGCGCTGCGGCGCTCCGGGCCGATTATTCGCGGAACAATCCTCCAGGCTGGCATACTGGGCAACTTTTCGGGCCCGGTGCCTGATCCCGCCTGCGCGAAAGAGGATGCACGGTGAAAAAAATTGCAGTGTTCGCCGATGTCCAGAACCTCTACTACACCGTGCGTCAGGCCTATGGTTGCCACTTCAACTACGCCGCGCTGTGGGCTGACATCAGCAAGCAGGGCGATATCGTCGAAGCCTATGCCTACGCGATCGATCGCGGCGACAGCAAACAGCAGCAGTTCCAGCAGATCCTGCGCAACCTCGGTTTTACCGTGAAGCTCAAACCCTACATCCAGCGCAGCGACGGCTCGGCCAAGGGCGACTGGGACGTGGGTATCACCCTCGACATCATGGACGCCGCCGATCACGTCGACGAAGTGGTGCTGGCCTCCGGCGACGGTGATTTCGACATGTTGCTGGAGCGCATCATCGCCAAGCACGGCGTACAAGCGGTGGCCTACGGCGTGCCGGGCCTGACAGCCAACTCGCTGATCCGCGCCGCCAGCCGCTACGTGCCGATCGAAGGCGCATTGCTGCTCAAGAATTGATTTTTACGGAGTTGAAACAGGTTTGGAACGCATAGCAGTCATCGACTTTGAAACCACCGGGATCTCCCCGAGCAGCAGCTGCCGGGCCACGGAAATTGCCGTGGTGATCCTTGAACAGGGGCGCATCGTCGAGCGTTACCAAAGCCTGATGAACGCCGGCGTGCGCGTCCCGGCCTTCATCGAACAACTCACCGGCATCAGCAACGCCATGCTGCGCACCGCACCGTCGGCGGAACAGGTGATGAACGAGGTCAACGAATTTGTCGGCACCACGCCGCTGCTGGCGCACAACGCCGCGTTCGACCAGAAGTTCTGGGACTTTGAACTGGGTCGGATCAAGCGTACGCGGTTGCAGAATTTTGCTTGTTCGTTGCTACTGGCCCGTCGGTTGATGCCGGCTGCGCCGAATCACAAACTCGGCACCCTCACCACCTTCGCCAGCCTGCCAAACACCGGCAAGGCTCACCGGGCGATGGCCGACGCCGAGATGGCGGCCAACCTGACGGCGCATCTGGCGCAGGAGTTGCGGCAGAAGCACGGGCTGCGCGAGTTGTCCCATGATCTGCTGGTCAGCCTGCAGAAAGTGCCGGCGGCCAAAATCAATGAGCATCTGAAGCGGCATCGCGGATTTTGAATCGCACCTGTAGGAGCCGGCTTGCTGGCGATTGCGGTTCATCATTCAACATTGATGTCGACTGATATGCCGCTATCGCCAGCAAGCCGGCTCCTACAGGGTTCGTGTTGGATCAGGGCTTTCCATTGGCTTCCAGCTGTCCCAACGGTACGCGCTTCTCTATCGCGCTCGACAGCACAATCGACGTCTTGCTGAACCCGAACGTGGCAATCCGGTTGATCAGCTCTTCCAGCTCCGGCATCGAACCCACCGCCGCTTGCATGATCACGCACGGATCACCCGTCACGCGGTGGCACTCCGTCAGCTGTGGGATTTTGATCAGGTCGTCGTAGGCTTTCTGATTACCGTGCTGGTTCAGCCGCAGTTCGATCACGCATTGAATCGGCAGCCCCAGCTTGGCCATATCGACTTTCGCCTGATAACCGGTAATCACCCCACTGGCCTCAAGTTTGGCCACGCGCTCGGCCACGGCCGGGGCGGACAGGTTCACTTTGCGCGCGAGGTCGGCGTAGGACGCACGACCGTTTTCCAGTAGGGCGCTGAGGAGCATGCGGTCGTATTTGTCCATAGTCCATTCCTGAAAAATGACTGACTTTCGAAAGCACGGTTTATAGCGCTGATCTCCGTGATTTGAAAAGTGTACCGGCGCTATAAACAGGTTTTGTAACTTATTTTCTGCTGTTCGCCTTTCTAGAATAGCTGTTCATTTGTCCTTGCCTGCGAGCTGCCCCCATGCCTGGCCTCCGTCGTTTTCCCTTGCCGTTGATCGCTGCCTTTTTCGCCTTGTACGTGATTTGGGGCTCGACTTACCTGGTGATCCGCATCGGCGTGGAGTATTGGCCGCCCTTGTTGCTCGCCGGTATTCGCTTCGTCATCGCCGGCACGTTGATGTACGCCTTCCTGCGCTGGCGCGGGGCGCCGGCACCGACGTGGGCGCAGTGGAAAGCGGCGGGGATCATCGGGATTTTGCTGTTGGCGTGCGGTAACGGCGGGGTCAGTGTGGCGGAACACATGGGTGTCGCTTCCGGCGTCGCGGCATTGGCGGTGGCGACGGTGCCGTTGTTTACCTTGCTCTGCGGCTATTTCTGGGGCGCGCGTAATACTCGTCTTGAATGGGCGGGGATTGTGCTCGGGCTGATCGGCATCGCCATGCTCAACCTCGGTTCCAACCTGCAATCGAGCCCGCTGGGTGCGATGTTGCTGATCTTTGCGGCGGCGGCCTGGGCGTTCGGTTCAGTCTGGAGCAAACACTTGCCGTTGCCCCAAGGCGTGATGGCCAGTGCCGTGGAAATGCTGGTGGGCGGCGTGGCGTTGCTGATCGGCAGTGCGATGAGTGGTGAACATCTGGAAGCCATGCCACCGATTGAAGGATGGGCGGCGCTGGCCTACCTGACCTTCTTCGGTTCGATCATCGCCTTCAACGCCTACATGTACCTGTTGAAAAACGTGCGTCCGGCAGCGGCCACCAGTTATGCCTACGTCAACCCGGCGGTGGCAGTGTTGCTGGGGATCGTGTTTGTCGGCGAGACCATCGGCATCGAAGAAGCGCTGGCCATGCTGGTGATCATCAGTGCCGTGGTGTTGATCGGTTTGCCGCAGTGGCGCCGGACGCCGGAACGACCTGCTGCAGTGGTGCAGACAGAATCGAGTGTGAATTAGGGTAAACTGCGCGCCATTGCACACTTGTTTTGCACAACCGCGCTGAATTTTCCTACGGTAATCCCATGACTTTCGCCACCCTTGGCCTGATCGAACCCTTGCTGCGCTCTCTCGAGACGCTCGGCTACCAGACCCCGACGCCGGTTCAGGCGCAAGCCATTCCGGCGGTGCTGGCCGGTCGCGACCTGATGGCCGCCGCCCAGACCGGCACCGGCAAGACCGCTGGTTTCGCGTTGCCGCTGCTGCAATTGCTGGCCATGGAAGGGCCGAAAGTCACCGCCAACTCGGTGCGCGCATTGATTCTGGTGCCGACCCGCGAACTGGCCGAGCAGGTTCACGAAGCCGTGCGTCAGTACGCTGAGAACCTGCCACTGAGCACTTACGCGGTGTACGGCGGCGTCAGCATCAACCCGCAAATGATGAAGCTGCGCAAAGGGGTCGACCTGTTGGTGGCAACACCGGGCCGTCTGCTCGATCTGTTCCGCCAGAACGCGCTGAAGTTCAACCAGTTGCAAACCCTGGTGCTGGACGAAGCCGACCGCATGCTCGACCTGGGCTTTTCCGAGGAGCTGGGGAACATTTACCGCGTGCTGCCGAAGAAACGTCAGACGTTGCTGTTCTCCGCGACCTTCTCCGATGCGATTCGCCTGCTGGCCGGGCAAATGCTCAATGATCCGCTGAGCATCGAAGTCAGCCCGCGCAACGTTGCTGCCAACACCGTTAAACAGTGGGTAGTGACGGTGGACAAGAAGCGCAAGCCAGAGCTGTTTATCCACTTGCTGCGCAAGGGCAAGTGGAAGCAGGTGCTGGTATTCGCCAAGACCCGTAATGGCGTGGACGCGCTGGTGGAAAAGCTCCAGGGCCTGGGCATCAACGCCGACGGCATCCATGGCGACAAACCTCAGGCTACGCGTCAACGTGCGCTGGACCGTTTCAAGGCCAGCGAAGTACAGATCTTGGTGGCCACCGACGTCGCGGCCCGTGGTCTGGACATTGAAGATTTGCCATTGGTGGTCAATTTCGACCTGCCGATCGTGGCAGAGGACTACATCCACCGCATCGGTCGTACCGGCCGTGCGGGTGCCACCGGGCAGGCCATTTCGTTGGTCTGCGCCGATGAAGTGAATTTGCTGTCGGCCATTGAGACGTTGACGCGTCAGACGTTGCCTCGGCAGATGGAACACGATTTCGAACCTGAGCACCGCGTGCCGGACACCGATGCCAGCGGCCAGGTGGTGAAGAAACCGAAAAAACCGAAGAAGCCGAAGACGTCCAGCGGCGGTAAGCGCAATTTGGGTAAATGGGTCGAGAGCGGGGATGCTTCGGCGCCGGAGCCTTCTATCAAGCCTGTGCGTAAGGTGCCGGTGTTTAATACTGGGCCGCGTAAGCGTAAGCCTTAATATTCGCTGCGCCGGTTAAGCCGTTTTCGCGGGCAAGCCTCGCTCCTACAGGATTTACGTCGAACCTGTAGGAGCGAGGCTTGCCCGCGAAGGGCGCAACTCGGTCTCAAGCCTTGCGCTTGAGCCACTCCACCATCCCCAACCCCGCCGCACGCCCACTGGCGAAACACGCGGTCAGCAGATAGCCGCCGGTCGGCGCTTCCCAATCCAGCATTTCCCCCGCGCAGAACACGCCAGGCAACTGCTTGAGCATCAAACGTTCATCCATCGCCTCGAACATCACGCCACCGGCAGTGCTGATGGCTTCGTCCAGTGGACGGGTTTTCATCAACGTCAGCGGCAACGCCTTGATCGCTTTGGCCAACAACGCCGGATCGGCGAAGCATTCTGCCGGCGTCAGTTCCCGCAGCAGTGCCGCTTTCACGCCATCTATCCCGAGCTGGCTGTGCAGATGTTTGGACATTGAACGAGACCCGCGCGGTTTGCTCAGCGCCGCCTGAACTTTATCCACAGGCCGGCCCGGCAACAGGTCGAGATGAATGGTCGCCGAGCCATGCTGATTGATCGCTTCGCGGATGGGCGCCGACAGGGCGTAGATCAAACTGCCTTCAATCCCGGTGGCCGTGATCACACATTCCCCGAGTCGAGGGATGTCGTCATTGAGACCGATCGCGATATTTTTCAGCGGCGCGCCGGCGAATTTGCTGACCATCAATTCGCTCCAGGCCTGCACCTCGAAGCCGCAATTGCTGGGCTGCAGCGGCGCCAGTCCTACGCCGTGCTGCTCCAGTGGCAGCATCCACGTGCCGTCCGAACCCAGGCGCGACCAACTGCCGCCACCGAGGGCCAGCAGCGTTGCTTCGGGCTTCAGGGTTTTTTCACCCTCAGGACTTTCAACACGCAATCCACCGTTGTTATCCCAACCGAGCCAACGATGGCGGGTGTGGATAACTACGCCGGCCTCTCGCAGGCGTTTGAGCCAGGCGCGCAACAGCGGCGCGGCTTTCATGTCGGTTGGAAACACCCGGCCGGAGCTGCCGACAAAGGTTTCGATGCCCAGGTCATGAATCCACTGACACAGCGCCTCGGCACCAAAGGCTCGCAGCAGCGGTGCGATATGCGGTGCCCGCTCGGCGTAGCGTGAGAGGAATGCCGGGTAGGCTTCGGAATGGGTGATGTTCATGCCGCCCACGCCCGCGAGGAGAAATTTCCTGCCGACCGAAGGCATGCCGTCGTACAGATCGACCTTGATTCCGGCCTGGCTCAACACTTCCGCCGCCATCAGGCCGGCGGGGCCGCCGCCGATGATGGCGACGTGAGGGGAGGAGGGCGAGGGCTGGGTCATGGCGAGAGCTGCGATTTGGCGGAATGAAGCCGGGCATTCTACCAGCCCAAATCCTTGTAGGAGCGAGCCTGCTCGCGAAGGTGTATCAGCCGACATTGATGTAGCTGACAAACCTTCGCGAGCAGGCTCGCTCCTACAGGGATCAGTGGTGGTTTAAAGAGTTGGTTAAAAAACAACCACCCCTTTGCAGGCTATATGCAGCATGGCCTGTAGGCCCTTTCACTCAGGTTATCCACAGGCAGTTCCACAGGCATTGTGGGTAAAGGCGCACACCTCAATGACAACCTGATGACGCCCACACCCGCTGCGCACTGTGATGCAGGATGCCGTGCCGCCGCGCCAGCGCCTTGCGGTCCTTGCTGTAGCCGCCGCCAATCACCCCGACCACCGGAATATCCCGCCCGAGGCAATGGCGCATCACGCTTTCATCCCGCGCGGCCACGCCTTCGTCTGTCAGCTTCAGGTAACCGAGCGCGTCGTCCTTATGCACATCGACACCGGCGTCGTACAGCACCAGGTCCGGCTGGTAGAGCGGCAGCAAATAATTCAGCGCGTCGTCGACGACCTTCAGGTAGTCGGCATCGCCCATGCCCTTGGGCAGCGGGATGTCCCAGTCACTTTCGGCCTTGCGTGCAGGAAAGTTCTTCTCGCAGTGCAGGGAAACGGTCACCGCGTCCGGGGTGTTGTGCAGAATCCGTGCAGTCCCGTCGCCCTGATGCACGTCGCAATCGAAGATCAGCACCCGATTCACACGACCGCTTTCCAGCAGGTAATGGCTGATCACCGCCAGGTCATTGAAGATGCAGAACCCTGCCGGGTAGTCGTAATGCGCGTGATGCGTGCCGCCGGCCAAGTGACAGGCCAATCCATGTTCCAGCGCCTGTTCCGCCGCCAGTAACGAACCGCCGACCGCCCGCACCGTGCGCCGGGCCAGGGCTTCGTTCCACGGCAGGCCAAGACGCCGCTGGTCTTCGCGGGACAACTCGCCGCTCATGTAGCGTTCGATATAGGCAGCGTCATGTGCGAGGGCGAGAATTTCCGGCGGGCAGAGTTCCGGGCGCAGCAGGTCGGCGTCCCGGGTCAGCCCGCTGTCCACCAGGTGATCGCGCAGCAGGCGAAACTTGTCCATGGGGAAACGGTGGTCCGCCGGGAACTCGGGGCTGTAGTCTTCGTGGTAAATCAATGGCAGCGGCATGACGGGCTTTTATGAGTACGGCGTGTAGGAATGAGTGAACGATCCTACCAGCGATGTAGACTTGCGGCATGGAAACGGAGGGGCACGATGGAGCCGATACTGGAACTCGAGAGCGCGCGACTGCTGTTGCGGCAGTGGCGTGACGAGGATTTGCCGGCGTTTGCGGCGATGTGCGCCGATCCACAAGTGATGCGTTATTTTCCGGCACCCTTGAGCCGACTGGAAAGTGCGTCGCTGATCGGACGGATTCGTGGGCATTTCGCCGAGCATGGTTTTGGTCTCTGGGCGCTGGAGCGCAAGGACACCGGTGCATTCATCGGTTTTACCGGGCTCGGCGTGGTCGGTTTCGACGCGCCTTTCACGCCGGCCATCGAAATCGGCTGGCGCCTGGCCCGCGAACACTGGGGCTTGGGTTACGCCAGTGAGGCAGCGTGGACCGCTCTGCGCTGCGGGTTTGACCGGTTGGCGCTGCAAGAGGTCGTGTCCTTCACCACGGAAACCAACACGCCATCGCAGAAAGTCATGCAGGCCATCGGTATGCACCATGATTCAGCCGGTGACTTCGACCACCCGAAACTCGCGGTCGATCATCCTCTGCGTCACCATGTGCTGTACCGCATCACCCGTGAACAATGGCTGCAAACCTTGCATGGATAAGACGGCCCGGACGTTTACAATGGCGCCAATGATGGCCCTGGCCGGAAACTGAATCGACCGCCGCAGCCAAGACTGCGCGGCATTGCGATGTGTGAGGAGAGTCTGAATGAGCCAAGTGTTGGATGATCTGGTCGATTTGCTGACCCTGGAACCGATCGAAGAAAACCTGTTCCGTGGCCGCAGCCAGGACCTGGGCTTTCGTCAGTTGTTCGGCGGCCAGGTGATCGGTCAGTCCCTGTCGGCGGCCAGCCAGACGGTCGAAGTCGCGCGTCATGTGCATTCGATGCACGGTTATTTCCTGCGTCCGGGCGATTCCACGTTGCCCGTGGTGTATCAGGTTGATCGGGTTCGCGACGGCGGCAGTTTCAGCACGCGTCGGGTCACGGCGATCCAGAAGGGCAACCCGATCTTCACGTGCAGCGCATCGTTCCAATATGACGAAAAAGGCTTCGAGCATCAGGGCCAGATGCCGACGGTGGTCGGGCCGGAAAACCTGCCCTCGGAACTGGAGCTGACCCATCAGCGCGCGCACCTGATCCCCGAGCACATGCGTGAAAAACTGCTGTGCCCGAAGCCGATCGAATTCCGCCCGGTCACCGAGAAAGATCCCTACAACCCGCAGCCATCCGATCCGGTCAAGTACGTCTGGTTTCGCGCCGACGGCGCGTTGGCCGACTCCCCGGCGCTGCACAAATACCTGCTGGCCTACGCGTCGGACTTCAATCTGCTGACCACCTCGATGTTGCCCCATGGCAAGTCGGTCTGGCAGAAAGACATGCAGGTCGCCAGCCTCGATCACGCGCTGTGGTTCCATGCGGATCTGCGTGCCGATGACTGGTTGCTGTACGCGATGGACAGCCCGTGGGCCGGCAATTCCCGTGGGTTCAGCCGTGGCAGCGTGTTCAATCGCGCCGGGCAACTGGTGGCGTCGGTCACTCAGGAAGGCCTGATCCGTCACCGCAAGGATTGGGCATGAGCCTGGCCGAGGTGCGGCACTGGGTGTTCGACATGGACGGCACCCTGACGGTGGCCGTGCATGACTTCGCGGCGATTCGCGTGGCGCTGGCGATCCCGGCCGAAGACGACATCCTGACCCACCTCGCCGCGCTGCCGGCCGCTGAAGCCGCGGCCAAACATGCATGGTTGCTGGAGCATGAACGGGATCTGGCGCTGGGTTCGAAACCGGCGCCGGGTGCTGTGGAGCTGGTGCGCGAGTTGGCGGGGCGCGGTTATCGCCTGGGTATTCTTACGCGCAATGCTCGGGAGTTGGCGCATGTGACGCTGGAGGCCATTGGCCTGGCGGACTGCTTCGCGGTGGAGGATGTGTTGGGGCGTGATGAAGCGCCGCCCAAGCCGCACCCCGGTGGTTTGTTGAAATTGGCCGAGGCCTGGAACGTGCCGGCGAGCGAGATGGTGATGGTCGGTGATTACCGGTTTGATCTGGATTGCGGAAGAGCGGCGGGGGCGCGGACGGTGTTGGTGAATCTGCCGGATAACCCGTGGCCTGAATTGACGGATTGGCATGCGGCGGATTGTGTGGTGTTGCGGGAAATGTTGTTGGCTTGAGGGACCCTTCGCGGGCAAGCCTCGCTCCTACAGAGAGCGAGGCTTGCCCGCGAAGGCGTCATCACTG
>NZ_AKJI01000082.1:0-22189 GCF_000282415.1 Pseudomonas sp. GM60 | reverse complement strand
CCGCGCATGTTCGGGATCCTGTAGGAGCGAGGCTTGCCCGCGAAGAACGATAATGCGGTGTTTCAGGTAGACCGCGCTGACTTCTTCGCGGGCAAGCCTCGCTCCTACAGGGTTTGTGTTGGCTTTTAGAGGAACATCTCGCGGGTCAAACCATGCCGCTGCATCTTTTCATTGAACGTGCGGCGCGGCAGTTGCAGCTCTTCAAGCACCGCTTTTACATCGCCCTTGTGCCGCGTCAACGCCGCGCGCAGGCAATGCGCTTCGAACGCTTCCTGCTGCGCTGCCAGCGACTGCCCCGGATCGATGCCCGCAGGCGTGGGCTCTTCCAGCCCCAATACTTGCCGTTCGGCCACGTTCGCCAGTTCGCGCACATTGCCCGGCCAGTCGTGGCTCAACAGATGGCTCAACTGCGGGCCGCTCAGCGGCGCAATCGTGCGACCCAGCCGCTCGGCAGCCTTGTGCGCAAACGACTCGAACAACAACGGAATGTCTTCGCGTCGATCACGCAACGGCGGCAAGCGCAACTCGGCCACGTTCAGCCGATAGGCCAGATCCTCGCGAAAACGCCCGGCCCGCGCCTCATCCAGCAAATCGGGTTTGGTCGCAGCGATGATCCGCAAATCCACGCGAATGCTCTGATTGGAACCCAAGCGCTCCAGCTTCTGCTCTTGCAGCACCCGCAGCAATTTCACCTGTTGGGCCAACGGCATACTTTCGATTTCATCGAGAAACAGCGTGCCGCCATCGGCGTATTCGAGCTTGCCGATGCGTTTGCCCTGAGCGCCGGTGAACGCGCCGCTCTCGTGACCGAACAGCTCGGCCTCGAACAATTGCTCGGGAATCGCCGCACAGTTCAGCGCGACAAACGGCTTGTCGGCACGCGGGCCGAAGTCGTGCAGGCAACGGGCGACCAGCTCCTTGCCGCTGCCGGTTTCACCGCGAATCAACACGTTGACCGGTAACGCCGCCAGATCCAGCACTTGCCGACGCAATGTCTGCAAGCCACGGGACACGCCGAGCAAGGTCGCGTCGAGTTTGGCGCGGTTATCGGCCTGTTCGTGCAACGCGCGGTTTTCCAGCACCAGTCGGCGCTTGTCCAGCGCACGGCGCAGGCTGCCGAGCAGGGTTTCCGGGCTGAAGGGTTTTTCGAGAAAATCGTAGGCGCCATCGCGCATCGCATCGACCGCCATTGGCACATCGCCATGGCCGGTCAGCAGAATTACCGGCAAGTCGGCATCGCGGCGCTGCACTTCGGCGAGCAGTTCCAGCCCGGTCATGCCGGGCATGCGCACGTCGCTGAGGATCACGCCGGGGAAGTGCTTGGGCAACTGCGCCAGGCATTCATCGGCGCGGCTGAACAACTGCACCTCGAAACCCGACAGGCTCAGCCATTGTTCGACGGCACTGCGGATGCTGCTTTCGTCGTCGACCACCATCACAGAATTCAGCATGCGCCAGGCGCCTCCGGATCTATGGGCAGGGTGAGGGTGAACACCGCGCCGTTGTCGTGATTATCGGCGCTCAGGCGTCCGCCCGATTCGTGAACGATGGCAAAGGATACGGCCAGACCGATGCCCAGGCCATCGCCCACCGGTTTGGTGGTGAAAAACGGATCGAAGACCTTTGGCAGATTTTCTTCGGCGATGCCGCCACCGTTGTCGATGACGCTCAGGCGCCACAGTTGTTCATCGGCTTCGAGGCGGATTTCCAGGCGTTTGCAGGGTTTGTCCTGCATCGCATCCAGGGCGTTGCGCAGCAGATTGATCAGCACCTGTTCCAGACGAATCGCATCGCCCCGCACCCACGCCGGGCGCGTCAGGTGCAACACGGTGCTGACCTGTTCATCGCGCAGACGCGTGTCGAGCATTTGCAGCGATTGGTCCACCACTGAAGCCAGGTCCAGGCGCTCGCGCAAGCCGCTGGGGCTTTTGCGGGCGAAGGTTTTCAGGTGGCCGGTGAGGGCGGCCATGCGCGTCAGCATCTCATCCACCGGTTTCAGTGCCTTATAGGCGTCGTCGACCCGGCCGTGATCGAGCAGCAACCGCAGTGTCGCCAATTGCATGCGCTGGGCGGTCAACGGTTGATTGATTTCATGGGCCAGCGCCGCCGACATCTGCCCGAGGGCGGCAAGTTTGGCCGATTGCACCAGACCGTCCTGCGCCGTGCGCAGGTCGCGGGTGCGTTCTTCCACTAACTGTTCGAGCTCTTCGCGACTGCGCTGACGCATCTTCGCCAGACGCCAACGCTGGTTGAGGAACAGCAACAGAAACACCAGCGTCAGCCACAACCCGGCAGCGGCGAGGGCGGCGTTGCGACTGTCTTCGAACGCCACTTGCGGGCGCCGCAGCAAGTGCAGCGTCCAGCCCTCGGCGGTCAGCGGCAGGGATTCCCACAGGTAATCCGCTTTGCCGTCCGGGCCTTCGACCCGCGCCAGTTCGCTGTTGTCGTCAAAGCGGCGCAATGATTGATAGCCGAGCAGCGTCAGCGGTTGCTTGTCGTATTGGCGGGTGGCCTTGAGCTCGGCGTGGTCGCTTTCACTCAGCGGTTTCAACTGGCGATAGCGCCAGCCCGGCTGATTGGCGATGAAGATGATCCCGCGTGCATCGCTGACCAGCAGCGTGTCGCTGCCCTGACGCCATTCGCGCTCCAGTTCGGGAAATTCGAGCTTCACCACCATGGCGCCGAGAAACTTCCCGCCGTCATCGGTGACGGCGCTGGACAGGAAGTAACCGGGAATCCCGCTGGTCACGCCCACTGCATAAAAACGTCCGGTGCCCTGGGTTCGGGTCTGGCTGAAGTAGGGGCGAAAACCGTAGTTGTGACCGACGTAACTGCTGGGCAAACGCCAGTTGCTCGCCGCCACGGCGAGGCCGGTGTGATCGAGCAGTTCCAGGGTCGAGGACTCGGCGGCGCCGTTGATCTTTTCCAGTTTGCGGTTCAGCGCGTCTTGCTGTTCTGGTGTCGCCGGCCCGTTGAGCGCCGAACGCAGCTCCGGGTCCAGTGCCAGCACGGCGGGCAGGGCGCGGTAGCGTTCAATCAGGGTGTGCAGGGACGTGGCGTACAGGCCCAGTTGCAGATTGGCGCGGGCCGCGTCTTCCACCAGGGCCTGACGCTCGGCATGACGCATGGCCAGTGTGGCGGCGAGGGCTGCGCCGGCGAGGATCAGGAAGGTGTAGAGCGTCAGGCGCAGGGTGCGAGGGATCTCAAACATGCTGGGCGTTACACAATGTGTACGGAGGGCGCGCACCATAACATGAGCGCGCTTTCCCCTGTAGGAGCGAGCCTGCTCGCGATGGACTCCGGAACGCCGCGTTTATCCAGATTACACGCGTTATCGTTGACGACTATCGCGAGCAGGCTCGCTCCTACAGGGGGGATGAGTGGGCAATAAAAAAGGCGACAGGAGCATGACCCCTGTCGCCTTTGCTTGGTCGGTGAAGCGCTTACTGCACTTCTACCGCCAGGCTTTCACTGATCTTTTGCTGCCAGATGGCAGGACCGGTGATGTGTACCGATTCACCCTTGCTATCAACGGCAACGGTAACCGGCATGTCCTTCACGTCGAACTCGTAGATGGCTTCCATCCCCAGTTCAGCGAAAGCCACCACGCGGGATTTCTTGATGGCTTGCGCCACCAGGTAAGCCGCGCCGCCCACTGCCATCAGGTAAACGGCTTTGTGGTCCTTGATCGCTTCGATAGCGGTCGGGCCGCGTTCGGATTTGCCGATCATGCCCAACAGGCCGGTTTGCTCGAGGATCTGACGGGTGAACTTGTCCATCCGCGTCGCAGTAGTCGGACCGGCAGGGCCAACCACTTCTTCGCGCACCGGATCGACCGGGCCGACGTAATAGATGAAGCGACCCTTGAGGTCCACCGGCAGGGTTTCACCCTTGTTCAGCATCTCGACCATGCGCTTGTGCGCGGCGTCGCGACCGGTGAGCATCTTGCCGTTGAGCAGGACGGTTTCGCCCGGCTTCCAGCTTTGCACTTCTTCCGGCGTCAGGGTGTCGAGGTTGACGCGACGGGCCGATGGGCCTGCTTCCCAGACGATTTCCGGGTAGGCGTCCAGCGGTGGCGCTTCCAGGGAGGCAGGGCCGGAACCGTCGAGCACGAAGTGCGCGTGACGGGTGGCGGCGCAGTTCGGGATCATGCACACCGGCAACGAAGCGGCGTGGGTCGGGTAATCCATGATCTTCACGTCGAGCACGGTGGTCAGGCCACCGAGGCCCTGGGCGCCGATGCCCAGTTGGTTGACCTTCTCGAACAGCTCCAGACGCATCTCTTCGATACGGTTGGACGGGCCGCGCTTTTTCAGCTCGTGAATGTCGATGGATTCCATCAACACTTCCTTGGCCATGACCGCGGCTTTCTCGGCGGTGCCGCCGATGCCGATGCCGAGCATGCCCGGTGGGCACCAGCCGGCGCCCATGGTCGGAACGGTCTTCAGTACCCAGTCGACGATCGAGTCGGACGGGTTGAGCATGGCCATTTTCGACTTGTTCTCGGAACCGCCGCCCTTGGCCGCTACGTCCACTTCCACGGTGTTACCTGGAACGATGGAGTAGTGGATCACGGCCGGAGTGTTGTCCTTGGTGTTTTTACGAGCGCCCGCCGGGTCGGCGAGGATCGAGGCACGCAGGACGTTTTCCGGCAGGTTGTAAGCCCGGCGCACGCCTTCGTTGATCATGTCGTCGAGGCCCATGGTGGCGCCATCCCAACGTACGTCCATGCCCACGCGAACGAACACGGTGACGATGCCGGTGTCCTGGCAGATCGGGCGGTGGCCGGTGGCGCACATGCGCGAGTTGATCAGGATTTGCGCCATCGAGTCACGGGCCGCTGGCGATTCTTCGCGCAGGTAGGCTTCGTGCATCGCCTGGATGAAATCCACGGGGTGGTAATAGGAAATGAATTGCAGGGCGTCGGCAACGCTCTGAATCAGGTCGTCTTGCTTGATCACGGTCATGAGTCGCGCTCCTCTAAAAGACGGGAACATTCAATAAGGTGCTTGCAGCTTGGGTGCATCGGTCGGTTGCAAGCACCTTTCAAGGCACGCCGGGCATGCTGGCGCGACGCTAAAAAGGCGCGGCAGTATAACGCGCCTCGCAGGCGGGCACACGCGCCGGCAGTCAATCGTTGGTCGCATAGGCCCGCCAGGCGGATTCGGCTTGCGGGAGCGTTGTTCTCTGTAGGAGCCAGCTTGCTGGCGATGGCAATGGGGCAATCAGCGTATTTGTGTCTGTCAGACCGCTATCGCCAGCAAGCTGGCTCCTACAAAGGCTTATGCACAAATTCAGGGAGGGTCTAAAGTCATGCCCTTGACGCCAGTTTTCCGGCCTGAAAATTGAATGGTCATTTATCAGACACGCCACTAAAGTGGCATTCGGTCTGTAGAGTAGGACACTCGGTCAGCCTCCTTTCGCACGGTGAGTCAACGATTGACCCATAACGCTATCCAGCGCCTTTTGCTCAAACGTTTTGCCCTTGCGGCCGGCACCTACGCCCTGGCTCTACTGCTGCTGTGGCTGGCGTTTTTCACCGGTCATTACGATGAACCCCTGGCGAATGTCGCCGTCGGCAGCGCACTGGTGGTCATCAGTCAGGCGGCACTGTTCGCGGTGTTTTACAGCGGTTGCAACCTGCGTTTTTCCGACCCCAGCCTGACCGAAGCACAAGTGTTGCTGGGGCTGGGCTGGCAAACCTGGCTGATCGCCAATCTGGATGAGGCACGTGGCGCGTTCCTGGTGTTCTACGTGCTGATTCTGTTGTTCGGGCTGTTTCACCTGTCGCGTCGGGCCTTTTTGCGGTGCGCGTTGCTGGTGTTTTTCAGTTTCAGTGCGATCACGCTGTGGGAGGGCTACCACTTCCAACTGGCCGATCCGGCGCTGGCCGCGTTGCAGGTGTGCGTGCTGTTTATCGTGCTGGTCTGGCTGGAGCTTTACGCCCGTTACGTCCAGGCCTCACGCCTGCGGATGCGGCAGCGTCGCTTTGCCTTGCAGGCGCATCAGGACACCCTGCGCGGAATGATGCGCCAGCTCGAAGACCTGGTGGCCACCGACGAATTGACCGGGCTGTTCAATCGCCGGCATTTCCTGCGCCTGGCCTCCCGCGAGCTCAACGCCATGGAACCCGGCGTGCTGCATGGCCTGGCGCTGATTGACCTCGATCACTTCAAACGCATCAACGACATGCACGGCCACGCTGCTGGCGATCAAGTGCTGCAAGCCTTCGCCGGTGTGGCCAGCGCCTGCCTGCGCGAGGGCGATGTACTGGCCCGTTATGGCGGCGAAGAGTTCGTGGTGTTGCTGCCCGATTGCAGCGGCGAACGCCTGACCTCCTGCTGCGAACGGCTGCGCATTGCCTTCACCGATGTCGAGTTGATCGGCCTGAAGGTCGGCAATCTCAGCCTGTCGGCGGGCATGACGCTGCTGGAGCCGGGCGACGATCTCGACGATGCCTTGCAACGTGCCGATCAGGCGCTCTATCGCGCCAAACGCGACGGCCGCAATCGTTGCGCGGCGGCGTGGGAGAACGTCGATGCCTGAGTTGCGGGTCGGCGATCGTCAATGGTCGGTGGCAGTGGGCAGCAACCTGCTCGACGCGTTGAATCAGAACGGCGTGTCCGTTCCCTACAGTTGCCGCGCCGGCAGTTGCCATGCGTGCCTGGTGCAATGCACGCAAGGATTGCCGAGTGATAGCCGCCCCGATGCCCTGAGCGCGGAGCAGCGTCAGCAAGGCTGGCGCCTGGCGTGCCAGTGTCAGGTGGTCGAGGATTTGCAGGTGCATGCCTTCGATCCGCTACAGGACGGCAGCCCGGCCGAGGTCGCCGCCGTCGATTGGTTGAGCAGCAGCGTGTTGCGTTTGCGCCTGACCCCTCAGCGTCCGTTGCGCTACAGCGCCGGGCAGCATCTGGTGTTGTGGGCCGGTCACGTGGCGCGGCCATATTCCCTCGCCAGCCTGCCGGGAGAAGACCGCTTTCTGGAGTTTCACCTTGATTGTCGCCAGCCCGGTGCATTCAGTGACGCCGCACGTCTGTTGCAGATCGGCGACTCGCTGCGTCTCGGCGAACTGCGTGGCGGCGCGCTGCATTACGACGCCGACTGGCACACCCGGCCGCTGTGGCTGATGGCCGCCGGCACAGGGCTGGGTCCGTTGTTTGGCGTTTTGCGTGAAGCCCTGCGCCAGGATCATCAGGGCGCCATCCGCGTCATTCACCTGGCCCATGATGCCGATGAGCATTATCTGGCCAAACCCCTGCAAGCCATGGCCGCCAGCCGCCCGAACCTCAGCATCGAGCTGTGGACACCGACCGAGTTGCCCGCGGCTTTGGCGCAACTGCGGCTTGTTTCCCGGCAAACCCTGGCCTTACTCTGCGGGGCCCCCGACAGCGTCGACGCCTTCGCCCGGCGCCTGTACCTGGCGGGACTGCCGCGCAATCAACTGCTGGCCGACGTCTTCCTGCCCCGCGGTTGAGCGCTGATTTTTCAGACGCGAGACCGACCATGACTGATGCCATCCAGATTGAACGCGAACGCGGCCTGTTGACCCTGCGCCTCAATCGTCCCGACAAGAAAAACGCCCTGACCCGTGCGGTGTACAGCCACTTGGCCGAGGCGTTGAAACAGGCTGACACCGACCCCGAAATCAACGCCGTGCTGATCACCGGTTCTGCCGAGTGCTTCACCGCCGGCAACGACATCGCCGACTTCATTCAACAACCGCCGGGCAACCTCGACAGCCCGGTGTTCCACTTCATGCTCAACCTGCTCGAATGCCGCAAACCGGTGATCGCCGCCGTGGCTGGCGCCGCCGTGGGAATCGGCACGACGCTGCTGCTGCATTGTGATCTGGTGTATGTCAGCCGTGATGCGCGCTTGCGCATGCCCTTCGTCAACCTCGGCTTATGCCCGGAATTCGGTTCCAGCCTGCTTTTACCTCGATTGCTCGGGCATGCCAAAGCGGCGCAATTGTTGTTGCTCGGTGAAGGTTTCAGTGGTGAGCAAGCGGCCGAGTGGGGCATTGCGACCGAAGCGCTGGGCAGTGGCGAAGCGGCATTGGCCAAGGCGCGGGAGATGGCGTTGAGGTTTGAGTCCCTGCCACCGGAAGCGGTGCGCATCAGCAAGCAGCTGATGAAAGCCCCGGACCGGGAGCAATTGCGCAAGGTGATAGAAGAAGAGGGCGCGTTGTTCACCCAGCGGTTGCGCTCGCCGGAAGCGATTGCGGCGTTGTCGGGGTTTATCAACCGGCATTGAATTTGCGGTGCCTGATCTGGCCTCATCGCTGGCAAGCCAGCTCCTACAGGGTGATCACCGCTCCTGTAGGAGCTGGCTTGCCAGCGATGGGGCCCGCGCAAACAACACACCTTCTGGATCAGAAAGCAAAAAGCCCCGCCATTCACATGGCGGGGCTTTCTTTTTCAGCAACCGGTCACTCAGACCATCGGATCGCCAACGTGCAGGATTTTCATCCCGTTGGTGCCGCCGGTGGTGTGGTAGCTGTCGCCCTTGGTCAGGATGACCCAGTCACCTTTTTCCACTACGCCACGCTTGACCAGTTCGTCGATTGCCGCCTGGCTGACTTCATTTGGCGCCAGCGAAGCCGGGTCGAACGGAATGGTGTACACGCCACGGAACATTGCGGCGCGCGCCTGAGCTTCGCGGTGTGGGGTGAACGCGTAGATCGGCACCGAGGAACGGATCCGCGACATGATCAGCGGGGTGTAGCCGCTTTCGGTCAACGCGATGATGGCCTTCACGCCCGGGAAGTGGTTGGCGGTGTACATGGTCGCCAGCGCAATGCTCTCGTCACAGCGCTGGAACTCTTTGCCGATGCGGTGGCTGGAGGTCTTGCTGGTCGGGTGCTTTTCAGCGCCGACGCAAATGCGCGCCATCGCTTGCACCGCTTCCAGCGGATAAAGACCTGCAGCGGATTCGGCAGACAGCATCACGGCGTCGGTGTAGTCGAGCACGGCGTTGGCTACGTCGGACACTTCTGCACGGGTCGGCATCGGGTTCTGGATCATCGACTCCATCATCTGGGTCGCCACGATCACTGCCTTGTTGTGGCGGCGAGCGTGCAGAATGATCTTCTTCTGAATGCCCACCAGCTCGGCATCGCCGATTTCCACGCCCAGGTCACCACGGGCCACCATCACTGCGTCGGACGCATTGATCAGGCCATCGAGGGTTTCGTCGTCGGCCACGGCTTCGGCACGTTCGATCTTCGCCACCAGCCAGGCAGTACCGCCGGCCTCGTCGCGCAGCTTACGGGCGTATTCCATGTCGGCGGCATCGCGCGGGAAGGACACGGCGAGGTAGTCGACTTCCATCTCGGCAGCGAGCTTGATGTCGGCCTTGTCTTTCTCGGTCAGGGCTGGAGCGGTCAAGCCGCCGCCGCGACGGTTGATGCCTTTATGGTCGGACAGCGGGCCGCCGATGGTCACGGTGCAGTTCAGTTCGGTGGCGGTGGCGGTATCGACGCGCATCACCACGCGGCCGTCGTCGAGCAGCAGCTCGTCGCCCACGCCGCAGTCTTTTACCAGGTCCGGGTAGTCGATGCCGACCACTTGCTGGTTGCCTTCGGTCAGAGGATGGCTGGTGGAGAAGGTGAATTGATCACCGATCTTCAGCTCGATCTTCTTGTTGGCGAATTTGGCGATACGGATTTTCGGGCCTTGCAGGTCACCCAGCAGGGCAACGAAGCGGCCGTGCTTGGCAGCGAGGTCCCGCACCAGCTTCGCACGAGCCTTGTGCTCGTCGGGGGTGCCGTGGGAGAAGTTCAGGCGGGCGACGTCCAGGCCAGCCAGAATCAGCTGTTCGAGAACTTCCGGCGAGTTACTGGCCGGGCCAAGGGTAGCGACGATTTTGGTACGACGGACGGACATGCAAAGACTCCTGAGTTCAAGCGCTGAGTGAGGCTACTATGGTCCGTGGGTGTAGTCATTGTTCATGTGCACTACTTTTTGTGAGGAGCTTTGTTATTCGCTTCTTTCTTTAAATGAACATTCCTGAAGATTTTCGCCTACGGGTCGATACAGAGCTCAAGACAGGAGAACCCCCATGCGATTCGTGCTCATAGCCGCCCTTGCCCTCAGTGTCGTGGGCTGCACCCGTTTCTCGATGAACCATCATTTGAATAATGCCTACAGTGCTTACGACCGTGGCAATTGCGAGCAAGTGACGCTCGAATTGTCCAAAGTCGAACGCGCCAGCCGCGCACGGCCTTATGTATGGCCAGAAGTGTCGATGCTGCGCGGTTTGTGCCTGGAACGGCAGAAAATGTTCGTGGATGCGGCGCAAACCTACCAGTTCATCCAGGCGTCGTACCCGCAAAGCGAGTACGCCTACCGCGCCCGCGCCCGGCTGGAAACCTTGCAGTCGCTGGGTCACTACCCGCTGCGCAGTGCGGCGGCGGTGCGCCCTACGCGGTTCTGATTGCAGCGGTCATTCAACCACTGGCTCACCGGCGGTGGTGAGCTATAGTCGAATAACCGGTTTAGAGCCTTGTTTCTAAATCGACGTAACACCTGTGATCGGCAGGCGTAAGTGGCAGCGGTTTCATGGACTGCCGCACCGGGATCGGGGAGAGCGCGCTCATTGCCTGGCCCTTGTTTGATAACGGCAGGCAGGCCCGTTCCGAAGTATTAGTGCGGCCCTGCTTAAGGGCCTTGCGTAGCGAAATCAGCATGTTCACTGACCGCCGGATCGAGCGGCATCAACTGCCGTATTTTCTGAAAGTGTTCAACAGCGTCACCGACAAACCGATTGGTTTCCTGGGCAACGTCTCTGAAGACGGGCTGATGCTCATCAGTCAGTTACCGATGATGATCGGCGCCGATTTTGATCTGCGCCTGAAAATCCCCATGGCCGATGGCTGCCAGCAGGTCATCGACCTCAAGGCCTGCTGCCTGTGGTGCCACGAAGATGCGACACCTCACCACTATGACGCCGGGTTCAGCCTGCAATGGGCACCGCCGGAGTTTGGGCAATTGGTGGAGGCGTTGAAGCAGTACTTCAGTTTTCAGCCGTTGCCGGCGTCTGCGTGAGTCGAGGTTGTAAAGTTGGCGGGGAGAGGCTCATCGCGTGGGAATTTGCAGCGTTTGACAGTGATAGCCGTTGGTCGGGACTGTCAGTTGTGACAGGTGTCATGGGTTTTTTATCGCTCTAGATTGTGCTTGCCACCTTTCTGGCCAAGTTATTTTCGGAGCTTAAAAGCATGACTGATCAAAAAGAGCAGCAAGCCGAAATTGCGGAACCACTAATTGTTCAACGTCCCTTCTACTATCCCTCACCTGGCCAGACTATTCCTCGCGGTCCGGGTGTGGAATTATCAGTTCACGCGGAGTGGCCCTATATGGAGTTGAGATACTATGATAAAAATAGTCAGCATTATCATTCGGATGGCCATTCTGTGAAGGAAAATCCGTTTAACTTTAAGACGGACTTTACAATGAGAGTTGGCAACAACGCTATCCATTATAGGTTCCTAGACCTGAACGGGAATGGCACGGATTGGTACACCAGCGGCTGGTTTAATGTGCAATAGTCGTTTTTTGTTGTGGTTGGATGATTTTAGGCAAAGTAGCATTTGAGCTGTGGAGCTCTTAAAAGAGCGTAATCTCCTTCGGGGCTTTACAGCTGTTATTTTGATCATTGCACGGTTTCATCACTCAGTTGCTCGCGATTGGGTGTCTTTTTCAATCCGCATCGACTCAAATTATGATCGTCGCAAAACGTTCTACCTGTTGGGCGTTTTGAGGGCATTTTTTATTCGTAGTACGTGACAAAAGCTAAAAGACACCTGCCTTCTTCCATTCCAGGTAGCGCGTCACCAGCGCGGCGCCCAGTTCATGAGGGCTTGCATCCAGTACCGGCACGTCATGGGCATTCAGCCGTTCATGAAGTTCGGCCCGTGTATTCAAGAAGTCCACCGTCCCGCAATAGACCAATGCATCGGACAAGGTCTGCACGGTTGTCTGACGCAGGCTGTCGAGTACGCCTTCGCGCAGGCTCGCGACCAGCACCCGATGCTGCTTGCTCAGGCGTTTGACAGCCGTGAGCAGCTCCTCGTCGTCTTCGTCCCGCAGATTGGTCATCAACACCACTAGCGAGCGGCGTTTTTGTCGGGCCAGCAGATGAGTTGCCGCGGCTTGATAGTCAGCGCTGCGTTGGGTGCTGTTCAGGTCGTAGACCGTGTTGAGCAACACATTGAGTTGCCCGGCGCCTTTCACCGGTGCGAGATAACGCGGTTGATCGCTGGCAAAGGTGCTCAGACCCACCGCATCACCCTGGCGCAACGCCACGTAACTCAACAGCAGGCACGCATTGAGCGCGTGATCGAAATGCGCCAGTTCGCCGTCCTGACTGCGCATGCGCCTTCCGCAATCGAGCATGAAAATGATCTGCTGATCGCGCTCGTCCTGATATTCCCGGGCAATCGGGGTGCGCTGGCGGGCGGTGGCTTTCCAGTCGATCTGGCGCAGGCTGTCGCCTTCGCGAAATTCCCGTAGCTGATGAAACTCCAGACCCAGGCCACGTCGTTGCCGCTGGCGTACGCCGAGCTGGCTGAGCCAGTTGTCCACCGCCAGCAGTTGGCCGCCGTAGAGGCGGGCGAAGTCGGGGTAGACGCGGGTGTGATCGGTGACGCTCAGAAGCCGTTTGCCGTACCACAGGCCCAATGGGCTGGGCAGGTTGATTTCGCAGTGATCGAAGCTGAAGTGGCCACGCTTGAGCGGGCGCAGGCGATAGCCGACCTGGCTGTGCTGACCGGGCTGAAGTTCGACTGACAGGGGGAGGTTTTCGAAGTTCAGGCCGTCGGGGACATGGTCGAAAATCTGGATCGTCAGCGGTTGAGGAAAGTTGTGCCAGACCTCCAGTCGAACTTCGCTCCAGCGACCGAGGGCCAGGCTGCCGGGCATTTGTCGTGTTATCCGGGGCGAGTGCAGGCGCGTGAGGCGCAAAGCATCGAGTATTGCCAGGGCCAGTAGCGCCAGCAATAAACCCCATTGGATCGACAACAGGCTTGAGGGCAGCGCAATGTCCAGTGCGCGCAAGGTGCCCAGCACGATGCCGATGACCAGCAGGATTGCGAGCCAGATCAGCAGCAGGCGCGAGGGTTTCACAGACGTGGCGCCGGCACTTGATCGAGCAGTTGCCGCAGCACGTGATCGACCTCCAGCCCTTCGATATCCAGCTCCGGCGCAATGCGTACGCGATGGCGTAACACCGCCAGCGCGCAACCCTTGATGTCATCCGGAATCACGAATTCACCGCCGCGCAACAAGGCGCGTGCTCGTGCGCAGCGCACCAGCGCGATGGACGCCCGAGGCCCGGCGCCGAGGGTCAGGCCGGGCCAGCTGCGGGTGGTGCGAGCCAGGCGCACGGCGTAGTCGAGGACTTGATCGTCCAGCGGCAAATCACTGGCGATGCGTTGCAAGGCCAGCACGTCCTTGGCTTGCAACACGGTGCGCAGGGGTTGCACATCGAGCATGTCGGCCCGGGTCGAACGGCTGACCTGACGCACCATGTTCAGCTCTTGTTCGGCGTCGGGGTAATCCATGCGCACTTTGAGCATGAAGCGGTCGAGCTCGGCTTCCGGTAGCGGGTAAGTGCCTTCCTGTTCGATGGGGTTTTGCGTGGCGAGCACCATGAACGGTTGCGCGATGGGCAGGGCGCGGCCTTCGAGGGTGACTTGCCGTTCCTGCATGGCTTCGAGCAGCGCAGCCTGGGTTTTCGCCGGGGCGCGGTTGATTTCGTCGGCGAGCAACAGGTTGGTGAACAACGGCCCTTTGCGCAATTTGAATTGCTCGGTTTGCAGGTCGTACACCGCGTGGCCGGTGACGTCGCTGGGCATCAGGTCCGGGGTGAACTGAATGCGCGCAAATTCGCCACCGAAGCAGCGGGCGAGGGCGCGCACCAACAAGGTCTTGCCCAGCCCCGGCACGCCTTCGAGCAGCACATGACCGCCGGCAATCAACGCGGTGAGTACGTCATCGATCACCGTGTTCTGGCCGATCACGGCTTTTTGCAATTCAACTCTAACTGCTTGGGCCAGGTAACTGGCGCGCTGGCGTTGCTGCTCGGCATGGCTAGGCGCGCCGGGCTCGATCTGTTCACTCATAAGGCGTTCCTCAAGGTTTGCAGGTGGGCGACCTGACGGCTGAATTCAACGCTGGACAGCCGTTGCTTCGGTCGCGGGCTCATGGCCTGGCTGATAGCGCGTGTGGGTTGGCCGGTCAGGCGTGCGAGCACCAGCCATTGTTCGGCGACGCCGAGTTGTTCAAAACCGGGATGACGGCGCCGCACCCGGCGCAGGATGTCTTGCTGCAAGGCTTGCAGCAGACTGTCCTGACCGCTGCGGCGCAAGATGAAATCGGCGCTGGCACGCAGGTGTTCCTGAAGTTGTCGACGGGCTCTCGGTGCCGGTTCAATCAATGGGCCGTGGCGCACGCCGACATGCCAGAGGCCAAGGCCGATCAGGGCGATGAGCGCGACCAATGCCTGGGGGAAATAGCGCAGCAACAAGGTCAGCAGGCTGTCGTGATCGGTGTTGAACAGCAGCGTCACCTGGGTGTCCGCGGTCAGGTACCAGAGCAGCCAGGCATTGTCGTACTGGTCGATGGCCGGGGTTTTCCACAGGTCGGCGTCGGTGACCACGATGATCGAGCCGAGCCCTTGGTTGAGCTGCATCATGTGCGTGGCCTTGCCGCTGTTGGCCCAGGCTTGCGCGAGATTGTTCGGGTCTTCGAGATGGAACGCGGTATCGAAGGTGGCGTAGGCCGGGGCGTCTTCATCCTCAAGATACAGTTTGGTCAGGTTGGGGTAAGGATCCTCACCGGTAGCGGGTGGCGGGTCCTTGAGGTCTTTGCTCAGTGACTGGTGCACCTGCACCCGGTCGAGCAGCAGGTCATTGCTTTGGCCGAGTTTTTCATCCCACAGTGATTCGGCGATGAACAACAGGCGCCCACCGGCGCGGGTCCAGTTCATCACTTGGTCAATCTGCCGTGGCGTCATGTTGTACCGGTCGCCGAGCAACAACAGGCTGTGCTGGTGCGGGTCCAGCGTCGGCAGCACGTCGAGGCTGTTGGCATGGCCGACGGTCAGGCCCTGTTTGCGCAGGAAGTGTTCGGCGGCCAGATAAGGGTTGGCCTGGGCTTCGGGCGAAGGGCCGTGATCGATGTCTGCCTGATAGGGCGTTGCCTTGAAGAACAGATAAACACTCAGCGCAGCCAACAGCGCAGCGATGAACACGCCGACCGCCAGCCAGAGCCTCCGGTTCAATGCGCCGCTCCCGGGCCGAACAGCGCCCGCCAGCCATCACAGAGTTCCTGTTGCACCTGCGCGGGTGGCAGGCGATGCCCGTAGGCCATGTTCTGCCAGTGCCCCGTCAGTTTTTTGCTGAAAGTCAGCAGCGCGGGTTGCTGCAGGTGCTCAACGCGCTCCAGCACTTCGCCCTCGGTGTCGGCCGGTTTCAGCGCCATGTTGTAGTCGTGCAGCAAGTGACTGAGCAGGGCGCGATAAAGCAATCCGAGAGCTTCACGCGGGTTGGTTTGCCAGAGGCTTTCAGCGCTGGTGGCGATGTCGGCAGGCAGGGTTTCACGGTTGAGGTCCAGGCCGAATGCTTGCTGTGGCAGCGACCGTGCGACTTTGCGCGGTAACGCCGGTCGGCGACTGACGAACGCCTGCAACCAGTCGCGGTAACGCCAGATCAACAAACCGATGGCCCCGATCACCGTACCCCACAGCAGCACTTCAATCAGGGTGGCCAATGCACCGAAGCGCTGGTTATCCAGCAACTTGAGCAGCGCCTTCAGCCACTCGGGGGCCTTGCCATCGTCCGGGGTTTCGGTGGCGGATTTGTCTTCGCCGCCAAAACGATAGCGGGTGACCGTTTCCTTGTTCTTGAATGGCGGCTGATCGAGGATCGCCTTGATGCTGTCCCGGGACGCCTGGCTGGTCAGAGGCTGCTCCAGCAGACGCGGGCTGTCCGGTGTGGTCGCGGGCTCGGTGGCCCACACGGTTTGCGCCGCTGGCATCGACAGAAAAGCGGCCATCAGCAACACGACAGCGGTACTGCTCAAGCGTTGGCGCAGACGGCGGAACACCAGCTCGATATCCCAGGCCTCCAGCACCGTGCGCCGGTTCAGATAAAGGCTGAAGCCGCAGGCCACGTAAACCGGTTCCCACACCACGAGCACCAACACGTAAAACACGTTGGTCAGGTGTTCCAGCCAGCGCCAGTCTTGTGTGGCGGCGGACAGCAGCGTTTGCCAGCTCCAGTCCAATTCAACCTGTTGCGGCAGAAACAGATAAAACAGCACCATCAGGCCGACCCACAGTGCACTTTCCAGATGCACGCCGATGATCGTCAGCCAGCGCGCCGCGCCGCCGTCGCGTTGCAACAGCACCTGCAAGCGCTGTTGCCGCGCTTGCCCACTCAGGCCTTCGAGTTGCACCACCGGCATCAGGAAACTGCGACTCAGACTCAAGCGTCGCCAGGTCAGACTGGCGAGCAGTTGTGGCTTGAGCAGTCGCGGCCATTGGCGCAGCGCCTGTTTCAAGGTGGGCGTTTCACCGAACATGGCTTTGGACAGGATGTACAGCGGCAGGCGTTCGAACGCCGGTTTCAGCCACCAGAAAATGAAGGCGGCGAGGGACGGTGAATCCCACAACAACAAGGTGAGCAGGGCGAAAACCGGCAAGGTCACGATGGCCCAACTGGTCATCAACAGGCGTCGGTGCCGCTGACTCAGCAGGACGCCGAGGTCCATGGCTTCCCAGGTTGTTCGAGGGCGGATCACCACGGTCGCGTCACTCAGGCGCATGACGACTCCGTCCGGCAAACAGCAGATACATTGCTACCAAAAACCACAGCGTCGCGCCGACCAGATATTTGGTCATCGGTGCCGGCCCGGTCATGGATGACCAGTAGGCTTCGATAAATGCAGCGATCAACAGAAACAGCATGACCCCGCAAATCAGTAATACGCTTTTGCGCGCCGCGACTCGCAAGGCTTCGGCGCGTGGCAGGCGCCCCGGTGCGATCAGTGCCCAGCCCAGTTGCAGGCCGGCGGCACCCGCCAGGGCAATGGCGCTGAGTTCGAAAGCACCGTGGCCGATCACGAACGACCAGAAGGTTTGCCCGTAGCCGATCTGCGTCAGGTGCCCGGCCACCGCGCCGATCATCAAGCCATTGAAGAACAGGAAAAACGCGCTGCCCAGGCCAAACAGCAAACCGCTGGCGAACGTCTGAAAAGCGATGCCGATGTTGTGCATGATGTAGAAGCCGAACATCACCCAGTCTTCACTGGCCGCCCGTTCCGCCGAGCGACCCAGGTGTCCGGCGTTGGGGTCGTACATGCTTTGCATGTCGCTGACCTGTTGTGCCGGGATCAGGTTGTAGACCAGGTCCGGGAACAGATACACCAACAGCGCGAAGCCGATCAGGCTGCCGAAAAACATCAGGCTGGCGGCCAGCACGAAGCGCCACTGTTCGCGCACCAGCCGCGGAAAATCCGCGAGGATGAAGCCGAGCACATTGGCACCCAGGCGGCTGCGATGTCGATAAAGTTGTTGATGCCCGCGCAGGACCTGTTGCTGCAATGAGTCGATCAGGAAACTGCTGTATCCACGCTCCTGAGCCAGCGCCAGATGCTGGCATAGCCGGCGATAGTCTTTCGCAAAACTGGCGACACGTGAGGTGTCTTTATTGCGCTCCAGCCTGTCGAGCATGAGGGAAAACTGCGCCCATTCAGCCTTGTGGCGATTCTCGAAAAGACTTTGCTTCATGCGGGACCCAACAAACCGCGGGCGATGCCGTTGAGTTCCGCCACCGCCCGTGGCGCAGGGACGTTCAACGGTTGGGCGAGGATAGAAGCGAGTTCATTGACCCGCGCTTCGGAGAGTTCACCCTGGCGTTCGGCAAACCCGAGGATGGCGCGTTGCTCGGTCAGCGTCATGGCGAAGGCCGGACGTCGCGGTTCGGCGTCGGGCACTTGCGGTCGGGTGAGCGGCTGTTCGCGGTAGATGACCAGCGTGCCGGCGGCCACGTCGCCGAGGCGTTTGAAGCTGGGGTGTTGCAGGCAACTGATGGCGCCGAGGAAATAGCCGAACGGCAACAGGTCGACAAATCGCAGCAGGTTGCGCAACAGTGAAGCGGACCAGCCGATCGGCGTGCCGTCATCCTGCACCACCCGCAGCCCCATCCATTGCTTGCCCGGCGAGCGCCCCTGATTGAGCACTTCGAACAACACCATGTACCACCAGCTCACTGCGAACAGCAGGATCGAGCCCAGCCCTGCGCCGAGTTTTCCCAGAAACGCGAGGACGATAAACAGCAGACCCAGAATCAGCCCGCGCAGCCCGAGGTCGATGGAGAACGCCAGCGCACGGACCATCAACCCGGCCGGGCGCAGTGGCAAGTCGATGCCTTCCGGCGTTTCAACCTGATACCGCGTATCCAGTGGCGGGGACAGCTTCGCTTTCCTTTGCAGTGCTGTGGTCTCGAGCATGGGCAACCTGATGATGTGGCCTGATCGGGATTCTCTGTGCGTCCGATGCTAGCAGCCTCACGGGGGGAAACGACATAACTATGTATTGCACGGTGCGTGGTCATCGGCGATTGAATGCAAGATTACTGGCCGGGGCGGGATGTGAACGCCTAGACTTCGCCGATCTTCAGTTCAGGAATAGCCCGTGACCTCGATCTTCTGGTACGACTATGAAACCACCGGCATCAACCCGCGTTGCGACCGCCCACTGCAAGTGGCGGGGCTGCGCACTGACTTTGATCTCAATGTCATAGACGAGCCGGTCAATCTTTATTGCCAGCCCAGTGAAGACATCCTGCCGCATCCGGCGGCCTGCGCGATCACCGGCATCACGCCGGGCCAACTGGCCGAACACGGTTTGAGCGAAGCCGATTTCATGACTCGGGTACACGCGCAACTGGCGGCACCGGGCACTTGTGGCGCGGGTTACAACACCTTGCGTTTCGACGACGAGATGACTCGTTACAGCCTGTACCGAAATTTCTTCGACCCCTATGCCCGCGAGTGGCAGGGCGGTAACAGTCGTTGGGACCTGATCGATGTGGTGCGTGCGGCGTATGCCTTGCGGCCCGATGGCCTGGTTTGGCCGACGGATGACGAAGGGCGGGTGACGCTCAAACTCGAACGCCTGACCGCCGCCAACGGCATCGATCACGGCAATGCTCACGAAGCGCTGTCGGACGTTCGCGCGACCATCGCACTGGCAAGGCTGATCCGGGAAAAACAGCCGAAGCTCTACGACTGGCTGTTTCAGTTGCGCAGCAAACAAAAGGTGATGGATCAGATTCGGCTGTTGCAGCCGATGGTACACATTTCCGGGCGTTTTTCGGCGGCACGCAGTTATGTCGGCGTGGTGTTGCCGCTGGCCTGGCATCCGCGCAACAAGAACGCGCTGATTGTTTGTGACCTGCACCTGGATCCCCAGGGGTTGCTCGACCTGGATGCCGAGACCTTGCGCCAGCGTTTGTATACCCGTCGCGATGAACTGGCCGAAGGCGAACTGCCGGTACCGCTCAAACTCATCCACATCAACAAATGCCCAGTGGTGGCGCCGTTGTCGGTGCTTCGTCCCGATGATCAGCAACGACTGGGGCTGGATATGGCGCTTTATCAGGAACGCACGCTGCGACTAAGTGCCGCACAAACAATTTGGCGAGATAAAGTTCAGGCCATTTATGCCCGAGAGGATTTCGCCCAGAGCCAAGACCCTGAACAACAGTTATACGATGGTTTTATCGGTGATCGGGACCGGCGTCTTTGTGAGCAAGTCCGGGCGGCTGACCCGGCGCAATTAGCGCAAGAGCAATGGCCTTTCGATGATGAACGTTTGCCTGAATTATTGTTTCGATATCGCGCACGTAACTTTCCCGAAACGTTGAGTTTCGAAGAGCAAGAACGCTGGCGAGTATTCTGTCAGCAACGTTTGTCAGCGCCCGAGTGCGGGGCGCCCAATACCCTGGAAGCATTTGTAGAAGCTGCAGCCCAATTGAACATTACTGCGACGCCATTCCAGCAAGAGGTGCTCAATGAGTGGAACAATTATGTCCAGGCATTGCGCAAACGTTTGAATCTTTGAAAATGAAAATGCACGGGCCTGAATCTCGGACATAAAAAAACGCCAGCGATTGCTGGCGTTCTTTTTTGTCGCGGATGGGTCTGCGGCAAGCTTTGCGGCTTAGCCCAGCAGGGTAGCCCAACCTTCAACCACGTCGCCGCCCCACTTGGCTTTCCACTCTTTCAGAGTTTTGTGGTTGCCACCTTTGGTTTCGATGACTTCGCCGTTGTGCGGGTTTTTGTATTGTTTAACTTTGCGAGCACGCTTGGTGCCAGTAGTTTTTACTGCGCCGCCGCGTGGTGCTTTGGTTTTGGATTCTGGATCCAACAGCGCAATGATGTCACGCAGGGACTTGGAGTATTCGCCCATCAGGGTGCGCAGTTTGCCTTCGAATTCCAGCTCGGTTTGCAGTTTGTCGTCTTGGGACAGGTTCTTCAAACGGGCTTGCAGCTCTTTGATAGCTTCTTCGGTGGCACGATATTCGTTGATCAAGGACATGGGGACTACCTTATGTTGTGCGCTGGATGGCAGGGGACAGTGCGGCAATAATAGTCAGGGTGTTTCATCAAGTAAACATTTAACCGGGGTTTATTTAAATTAGTTGCGATGAATAGGGCGCAAATTGGATGTGCAGTTAAATAGTGTGACGCAGGTATCACAGATATTCACAATTGAATGCTTGAAGAATGCTGACAGGATCACCATCGCGCAGGTAACCGACAGCCCTCAACGCTTGTGCCAGCGGCCCTAGCTCAACGCGAGGTGTCATCTATACTGCAGTTTTTTTGCGCAATCGCTAGAATGGCGGCCTTTGCGAAGTTCTGGAGTTTCCCCCTCATGCGCACTTTTCGGCTGGTGATTGCTTGCCCGGACCGCGTCGGCATCGTTGCTAAAGTCAGTAACTTTCTGGCGTCACATAACGGCTGGATCACTGAAGCGAGCCACCACTCGGACAATCTCAGTGGCTGGTTTTTCATGCGTCACGAAATTCGTGCCGACTCGCTGCCTTTTGGTATCGAGGCTTTTCGCGAGGCGTTCGCGCCGATTGCCGAAGAGTTCTCGATGAACTGGCGCATTACCGATACCGCGCAGAAGAAGCGCGTGGTGTTGATGGCAAGCCGTGAGTCCCATTGCCTGGCCGACTTGCTGCACCGCTGGCACAGCGATGAACTGGATTGCGAAATCTCCTGTGTGATTTCCAACCATGATGATTTGCGCAGCATGGTTGAGTGGCACGGCATTCCTTACTACCACGTACCGGTCAATCCGCAGGATAAAGAGCCGGCGTTCGCCGAAGTCTCGCGCCTGGTCAAACAGCACGATGCCGAAGTGGTGGTACTTGCCCGCTACATGCAAATCCTGCCGCCCGAGTTGTGCAGCGAGTATGCGCACAAGGTCATCAACATTCACCACAGCTTCCTGCCGTCGTTCGTCGGTGCCAAGCCGTATCACCAGGCTTCCATGCGTGGGGTGAAGTTGATCGGTGCGACGTGCCACTACGTGACCGAAGAGCTGGACGCCGGCCCGATCATCGAGCAAGACGTTGTGCGCGTCAGCCACAGTGACAGCATCGAAGACATGGTGCGTTTCGGTCGTGATGTCGAGAAAATGGTGTTGGCCCGCGGTCTGCGTTATCACTTGGAAGACCGGGTGTTGGTGCACGGTAATAAGACTGTAGTGTTCTGACCGTCACACGACGCGGTTGAAATTCGAAGGACCTGGGCGTTCAATCGTTCCAGGCCCTTCGCCGTTTCTGCACTGAGGACATGACCATGGCTGATCCACTGGACAAAGCTACTTCCAAGGCTCCCGCGACATTGGGGGAGGGGTGTTTGAGCCGTTATGATCCAGATGATATGAGTGCCGAAGACGGCACGGAATTTCCCGGTGCGGCGGAGTTGTGGGAGCAGTTGAATCCTGAGCCTGATTCTGTAGGAGCTGGCTTGCCGGCGAAGCGGTCTTGAGGTCTGGCGTTCGCTCGTTTTGATTGTGTACATATCCGTTTCTGCGGTAACGGCGGCTATTGGTTTCGCCCTTACGGCGAGTCACTTGGAAAAGCCCCAAGTAACCAAGGGCTCTTGCCCCT
>NZ_AKJI01000081.1:0-14197 GCF_000282415.1 Pseudomonas sp. GM60 | reverse complement strand
AGGGGCAAGAGCCCTTGGTTACTTGGGGCTTTTCCAAGTGACTCGCCGTAAGGGCGAAACCAATAACCGCCGTTACCGAAGAACCGGATATTCACCCAATCGATCACTTCCAAGCCTTAGCCGAATTCACCTTGCTGTATTCGTTGCGGCATCGTGAAGTTCAGACAGCAACCGCGAACATCAGATCGTCCCGTTTGCGATCGAGGACTTGCCTGTAGGAGGCGGTGATGCTCAAGTGCGTGAAACTCAATGACCTCGCGTGAGAAAAGTCAGCATGGAGCTCAAGATCAACGCAGCACTGATCATCATCGATCAACAAAAAGGCATTTTGGAACCAAGGCTTGGCCGGCGAAATAATCCTCAGGCCGAGGCGCGGATCCTGGATTTGCTGGGGCTCTGGCGGCGAACCGGGCGGCCGGTGGTCCACGTACAGCACCTGTCCCGTTCACCGGACTCAGTGTTCTGGCCGCAGCAATCGGGCGTGGAGTTTCAGGAGCGGTTCCAGCCATTGGCCGGCGAGCAATTGATTCAGAAACAGGTGCCGGATGCGTTTTGTGCGACGGCGCTGGAGGCGAGTTTGCGCGAGGCGGGGATCGATCAGTTGGTCATCGTGGGCGTCGCGACCCACAACTCGGTGGAGTCCACGGCGCGAACGGCCGGTAACCTGGGGTTTGATACGTGGGTGGCGGAGGATGCGTGCTTCACGTTCGACAAGGCGGATTATTTCGGCAACGCGCATTCAGCTGAAGAGGTGCATGCGATGTCGCTGGGCAATCTGCATGGCGAATACGCCACGGTCGTAAACACAGCACAAATCCTGTAGGAGCCGGCTTGCTGGCGATTGGATCGACGCGGTGTTTCAGAGAGACCGCGTTATCGTTCATCGCCAGCAAGCTGGCTCCTACAAGGAGATGGGTTAACCCATCAAGCGCCGTGGCACTTCTTGAATTTCTTGCCGTTGCCGCACGGGCAAGGGTCGTTGCGGCCGACGTCCTTCAGGGCGTTGCGCACCGGCTCCTGGTGAGCGTGGCCGCAGTTCGGGCCGTGGACATGGCCATGGTCGTGATCATGGTGGTCGTGATGGTCATGATCGTGGTTGCAGTCAGGGCCATGGACGTGGGGTTGCTGGGTCATCGGGTGTGCTCCGGAATTAAATCGGCGGGGATTATCACGCCTTTGCGCGCCAGGTGCACGTAGTGCGCGATGAACACACCGGTTTCCAGCTCACCTTCCAGGCGATAGGGGATAGGTTGCTCGGGTTTTTTCAACAGTTTCACCAGATCCCGAACCTTGGGCCACAGGTTGGTGCGGATCGGCACTTTGAAATACGCGCTGTGCCTGGGGCCGACTGTAAACCAGTGTTCGTGCTCGCCTTCGGTCAGCAACATATCGCCCAGGTGAATCCGGTATTCGAGGCCGCGCACCGTCAGGTCGCTGTCGCGCGGGTTGTCGACGCGAAAGAACAACAGGAAACGTTGCTCCATCAGTTTCGCCCGGACCACTTCGACCTTGACCAGATGCACTTCAGGTTCCGGTTCATCGTCGCTGAACCAGGACGCACAACCGCCGAGTCCGAGAAACAGGAGCAGGGTGAGCGTATGCAAGACGCGACGTCGGCTGATCATGGCTGTGTTTCTCCCTTGACCCCCAGTCTAGCCCTTCACGAATCACCCCAACTGGCGAAATACCCCGCACAACACTTCTTGAATTTCTGCCCGCTGGCACATGGGCAGGCATCGTTGCGTCCGGCCTTGAGTGGCACAGTGGGGTCGATGAAATACCAGTGGTCGGCGTTCTGCACGAACGACGAGCGCTCGCGGTGGCTGTGTTCGCCGCTGCCATCGTGCCAGCGCGCGGTAAAGGTCACGAACGCGTGTTCCGGTTGACCGCCGAACACCTCGGAACTTTCCACCTCCAGGCCGAGCCAGGTGCTTTGCGCGCTCCAGTCGCTGATGGACTGACGATCAAGGCCGGACTGCTGCGCGGGCAGGGTGGTCGCTACCAGGTAATCGATCAGGCCCAACACGTAAGCGCTGTAGCGCGAACGCATCAACGCTTCGGCACAAGGCGCCGGATGCCCGGCATGGTAATGACCGCAGCAGGCGTCCAGCAGGGTGCCGCTGCCGCAAGGGCAAATGGATGTACTCATTGCGTTACCACCAGTATTTCCCGAAGTTTTCCGGATTGGCCCAGAACCGTGAGTTGAGCCAGTCGGGGACTTGTTTGTAGTCAAGCAGATCGTAGGTGAACAGGGTCAGTACTTGCTCGTCGCGCTGGAAGCGTTCGCTGGCTTGCAGGGCCAGGGAGAAAAAATCCGTCTCCTGCCAGCCACTGGCCGGCAAATCCGCCAGCACCGCAATGCGACTGGCATTGAGGTTGCGGATGCCGCCGAGCAAATTCAGGCCATCGCGTTTGGGCAAGTGTTCAAGGCAATCGACCACCAGCGCCAGATCAAAACGGCGCGCCGCCAGTTCGGCCGGCAACGGTCCGGGCGCCGCGTGGGCGACGCAGGTGTCCGGGTGCGCCAGCTTGAATGCTTCCAGCGCGGGGAATTCGCTCGCGCCGATCAGCAACAGGCGGAGGGGGGCATAACGATCCAGCAAAGCGGCCAGCGCCTGCTGGGGCGTGCGCGAAGAAATACCTGAAATCATCGAAGTTCCTCAATCAGAGCGCCAAGACTAGCCTGCCCGAAGGTCCAGATATAGAGCGTCGTCGCGCTAAAAGTATCGATCAGCCGTGAACACTGGATAAAACTGCAATGGCCTATTGCTGGCGGAGATTAAAGCTCGGGTCTTTACTACCTGAATCGGTTCTAAGCCGATCCCTCAGGAGAAAACTAGATGAGCATAGTTCGGACAGCATTACCCTTGGTTCTGCTAACCAGTGTGTTGACTGGTTGCGCAGGTTTGCAGAAAACCGACTGGCCGACCTGTGCGGCAGTCGGCGGTGTAATCGGTGCGGGTCTCGGCGCGACCGAGAGCTCGGCATGGGCAGGGTACGGCGCTCTGCTGGTTGGCGGTACGGCCGCTGCCTATTGCTGGGTTCACGGTGATGGCGACGAAGACGGCGATGGCGTGCCGGACAGCCGCGACAAGTGCCCGGGTACGCCTAGAGGCGTGAAGGTCGATGCCGACGGTTGCCCACCACCAGTCCCTGCGCCAGTGGTTGAAGAGGCGGTTGTGGTCAAGGAAGAAACCATCGTCATCCGCGATGTTCACTTCCAGTTCGACAAAGCCACACTCACCCCTTCTGACAAACAGGTGCTCGATAAGATCGCCACTCGTTTGAAAGCTGAAGCCCCTACTGCTCAGTTGACCGTTACTGGCCATACTGACAGCGTGGGCAGTGATACCTACAACCAGAAACTGTCGGATAAACGCGCTCACTCGGTGGTTGAGTACCTCATTCAGGAAGGCGTGCCGCGCAGTAACTTCGTGTCTGTTTCCGGTGCCGGTGAAAGTCAGCCGGTGGCCGATAACAAAACCGCCGACGGCCGTGCACAGAACCGTCGCACCGAAATCAAAATCCAACGCTAGATCCCTCGCATCCGTGGCTTGTGCAGTCACGGATGCGGGTCTTTACTCCTGTGTAACCGGCGTCGGCCGGTAACACAGGAGCTTTCACCATGAGCCTTCTCACACGGACCGTCTGGCCGGTTGTGCTGCTTGGCAGCCTGTTGACCGGTTGCGCTACTCACAGCGATGGCACTGCCCCCCTCAATCAACGTACCTGGCCGATCTGCAGCGTTATCGGTGGCCTGGTCGGTGGTGGCCTGGGCGCTATCGAAAGTGGCGGTTGGGCGGCGGGTGGAGCGGCGCTTGGTATCTTGACCGGTGGCCTGATCTGCTACGCGCAGGATGGCGACGAAGATGGCGATGGTGTCTTCGATCGACGCGATCGCTGCCCGGATACGCCGGCCAATACTCCGGTCGAACATCACGGTTGTCCGCTGCCGCAATACCCGGCCAGTGTGACACCCGCTGAACCTGCACAATCTGAAGTCATCACCCTGAGCGATGCGGGCGATGTGTTGTTTGCGTTCAACAAATCCGACCTGACGCCCTCGGCGCAAAGTCAGCTGGATTCGTTCATGCCCAAACTGCAAAGCGCCGATGTGGTCAGCATCAAGGTGATCGGTCATACCGACAGCAAAGGTTCCGACGCCTATAACCAGGCACTCTCTGAACGACGCGCCAGCAGCGTGGCCGCTTACTTGCTGGGCATGGGCCTGGCGCCGGGCAAACTCACCAGCGAAGGCCGGGGCGAAAGCGCGCCGGTGGCCGATAACGAAACAGAGGAAGGCCGCGCGAAAAACCGTCGCGTGGAATTGCACATCAATCGCTGAGCCCCGTGATAGAGCCGTCGACCAATGATTGCAGTGGCGCCGACGGCCATTCGGCGGCCTTCATGAAGAATTTTCCGTTGCCCTCTGGCTTATCCCGCGTGGAAGCCGTTACTGTGCGTGCAAAGAATAATTCTCAACGGGGGGGCGTATGAAGGTGTTTTGGGGGCTGGGTAAGCTGTTGACCCTGCTGTTCTGGCTGGTGGTGTTGGTCAATCTGCTGATGCCCTTTGTCAATCCGCTGCACCTGTTGGTCAATCTGGCCGGCGGCCTGCTGGCGTTCCTTCATCTTCTTGAGGCGGTGTTCTGTTTCCGCAGTCTCCGGGGCCGCGCCCACCCTTGGCGTGATCGCTTGAAGATTGTCTTTTTCGGTGTTTTCCACCTGCAAACCATTCCGGCTCCTGCCGTACCGAAGGCTTCCCATGCGTAAACTCTGTCTGCTCGCCGCACTCGTCAGCCCATTCGCCTGTGCCCAGGTGGTCAGCGTCGAAACCAACTCGCTGATGCGCTTGCCCAATACCGCCAGCACCTTGCAGCTGGAACGCCTGGAAGTGGCCGATTACGGCACGTTGCTGATTCCCTCGAACGTGACCGAAGTCAGCGTCGGCGAATTGCGCCTGGGGCGTGAAGCGCGGATCGCCATCGTGCCCGGCGAAACGGCGCTGGAGTTGAAGATCAGCCGCGCCCAATTGTCCGAAGGCAGCCAGATTACCGCTCGCGGTGCACCGGGTACTTACCTCAAGGCGGCCCGCTCGGGACGCAATCTGAATGTGCAGATCAAGGCACTGAATGCACCACAGTTGGTGGTTGATGCTCGCGGCGGCGCAGGCGCGCCGGGGTTTGTCGGCCTCGACGGCGCCAACGGTCAGGCACCGGGCTGCACCTGGGGTCAGGCCGGTCGTGGGGCCGATGGCAGCGATGGCAGCGACGGTCAGCCGGGTGCGCCGGGTGCGCTGGTCAGGCTGGAAGTGCCGCGTGATTATCCGGCGGAGCAGATCAAGGTTCAGGTCGCGGGCGGTGCGGGTGGTCTGGCCGGTCCTGGCGGTAAGCCGGGGGCGGGCGGCAAGGCCAAGGGTTGCTTCGTCTACAAGGCCGATGGCGGCAAGAGCGGCAAGCCTGGCGTTGACGGCCAGCCGGGGCCTGCGGGTGCGGCGGGTTCGGTGACGGTTCAAAGGTTGTAAGTGGTTTCGGACAATTTCGTCGTCTGAACGATTGCCTTCGCGGGCAAGCCTCGCTCCTACAGGTTTTGAGTCGTTCACAAATGTCTTGAACGACTCAAGTCCTGTAGGAGCGAGGCTTGCCCGCGAAGCTTTTGGCTTTTAGAACATCGGCCGAGCCGAGGCGATGGCCACCAGCACCAACCCCACAATCAAATTAATCCCCACCAACCGGCGAATCCTCCCCAGCACCGCAGCCCCCGTCGGCCAATCCTGCGCCGTCACCGCCGTGCGCAATTCCGGCAACAGCAACGCCTGAATCCGGATAAACAGCGCGGTCATCACCACGAACAAGCCCATCATCACCTGCACATAACGCGGCGCGGCCTCGAAACCGCTGTACTGCAAATGAATCATGCCGACACCGCTGACCGGCAACAGCACCACCGCGATCCAGACCCAGCGGAAAAAACCTTGAAACACTTCTACCCACAGCTTCAACCGGGCCGGGCCTTCCAGCGCCTTCATCGCGGCCGGACGCAAGACCATCCAGGCGAAAAACATGCCGCCGACCCACACCAGGGCGGACAGGACATGCAGGGTGTAAACGATGCCAAAAGGTGTCATTGGGGTACTCCGTTCTGCGCGGGATTAATTAGCGCGGTATGATAGCCGCCGAACCGAACCACTGAAAATTTATCCAGCGTTTTTTGCGCCCGACAATCCATGATCAGCACTGAACTCAAAACCACGATCCAGGGCGCCTACTCGCGTTTTCTCGAAGCCAAGAGCCTCAAGCCGCGCTACGGCCAACGCCTGATGATCGCCGAAATTGCCAAGGTCCTCGGTGACATCGACACCGACGACGAAGGCCGGCGCAGTGGCGACCCCGCGATTGTCGCGGTGGAAGCCGGCACCGGTACCGGCAAGACCGTGGCCTACAGCCTGGCGGCGATCCCGACCGCGAAAGCCGCCGGCAAACGCCTGGTGATCGCCACGGCCACCGTGGCCCTGCAAGAACAGATCGTCTACAAGGATCTGCCCGACCTGATGCGCAACAGCGGGCTGAATTTCAGCTTCGCCCTGGCCAAGGGCCGTGGGCGCTACATGTGCCTGTCCAAGCTCGACATGTTGCTGCAGGAAGGTCACGCACAAACCGCTACCGCGCAGCTGTTCGAAGAAGAAGGCTTCAAGATCGAGGTCGATGAGGCCAGTCAGAAGCTGTTCACCAGCATGATCGAGAAGCTCGCCGGCAATAAGTGGGACGGCGACCGCGACAGTTGGTCCACCGCCCTGGAAGACGCCGATTGGGCGCGCCTGACCACCGATCACAGCCAGTGCACCAACCGCCATTGCCCGAACTTCGGCCAGTGCGCCTTCTACAAGGCCCGCGAAGGCATGGGCAAGGTTGACGTGATCGTCACCAACCACGACATGGTCCTGGCGGACCTGGCCCTTGGCGGCGGCGCCGTTTTGCCCGATCCGCGCGACACCATCTACGTGTTCGACGAAGGTCACCACCTGCCGGACAAGGCCATCGGCCACTTCGCCCATTACACGCGCCTGCGCTCCACCGCCGACTGGCTGGAAACCACCGCCAAGAACCTCACCAAATTGCTCGCCCAGCATCCGCTGCCGGGCGACCTGGGCAAGTTGATCGAGCAGGTGCCGGAACTGGCCCGTGAGATCAAGACCCAGCAGCAATTTATGTTTACCGCCTGCGAACAGGCTGCCGATTTCAAACCCGGCGAAGACGTCGAAGGTCGCGAACGGCCACGTCACCGCTTCGTCGGCGGGGTGATTCCCGAGCACATGCGTGAAATGGGCATCGAGCTGAAAAAGGGTTTTGCCCGGCTCACCGACCTGTTTACCCGGCTTACCGAGTTGCTCAAGGAAGGCATGGACGGCGAGGTCAACATCGGCATTGCCAGCAACCAGGCCGAAGAGTGGTATCCGCTGTTCGGCAGCCTGTTGTCGCGCTCTTCGGGCAACTGGGAGTTGTGGGTCGCATTCACCGCCGAAGACCCGGAAGACAACCCGCCCATGGCGCGTTGGCTGACCCTGGCCGAAAGCGGCTCGCTGTTCGACATCGAAGTCAACGCCAGCCCGATCCTCGCGGCGGAAATGCTCCGGCGCAACCTGTGGAACGTGGCTTACGGCGCGCTGGTGACCTCGGCGACCCTGACCGCACTCGGCACCTTCGACCGCTTCCGCATGCGCGCCGGGCTGCCGAAAAAAGCCGTGACCGCCGTGGTCCCGAGCCCGTTCCATCACGCCGATGCCGGCGTGCTGCGGGTGCCGGACCTGAAAGCCGATCCACGTGATGCAGCGGCCCACACCGCGGCGATCATTCGTGACCTGCCGCAACTGGTCGAAGGTTCGCGCGGCACGCTGGTGCTGTTCTCCTCGCGTAAACAGATGCAGGACGTGTTCGACGGTCTCGACCGCGACTGGCGCAAACAAGTGTTCATTCAAGGCAACCTGTCGAAACAGGAAACCCTGAACAAGCACAAGGCGCGCGTCGATGGCGGCGATTCCAGCGTGCTGTTCGGCCTGGCGAGTTTCGCCGAAGGGGTCGACTTGCCCGGTGCGTACTGCGAGCACGTGGTGATCGCGAAGATTCCATTCTCGGTGCCCGATGATCCGGTCGAAGCGGCACTGGCCGAGTGGATCGAAGCGCGGGGCGGCAATCCGTTCATGGAAATCTCCGTACCGGACGCCTCGCTGAAACTGGTCCAGGCCTGCGGTCGCTTGCTGCGAACCGAAGAAGACCGCGGCACCATCACCTTGCTCGACCGGCGCCTGGTCACCCAGCGTTACGGCAAAGCGATCCTCAATGCGTTGCCGCCATTCCGTCGAGAAATTTCCTGATACGACGGTGGGCAAATCTGCCCGCCGCGTTGTCTATCTCTCTGCCATCGCTTTTCCACTGGCCATTGTTGGTCGTTAGGGAGATTTTCGTTCTCATGATTCGCCGTTCGTTGCCTGCTGTTTTTGCCTTGTTGTTCACCACGCCTTTGCTCGCCGCTCCCGCAAGCCAGCAGACGCTGTTCAACTTTGTGCGCCCCGCCGACGTGGTTCAGGTGGCGACTCAAGACGCCAGCCTGCCGCAATCCAATGCAGAGCAAACGGCCGAAGGCGAAGTGCTGCGCCGGGTGACGTTCAACCCGGTGGCCCAGCCAACCCTGCGCCTGACCCCGCAAACCGGGGCCTGGGACTGGTCGCAGTCCGGCGTGATGAGTCTGCGTATTCAAAGCGCAATGGACTGGGCCGTGACCCTCTACGTGAAAATCCAGAGCAACGACGGCAAGACGCTGATCAGCCGCGTCGATCTGCCGGCCGGCCCTGCGCAGACGCTGCTGGTGCCGTTGCAGCCGAGCTCGCCGCTGAGCCTGGGCATGAAGGCCGGTCCGCCGATGCCGATGACTGTCGACGGTCAACGCATCCTGTTGGCCAGCAGCGCCGGTGAGCTGGATCGCAGCCAGGTGGTGTCGGTGACGTTGTCGATGGATCAGCCGAAAGTCGCGCAAAGTATCCTGCTGGAACGCTTTGGCGTGCAGGAAGGCGAGGCCGTCACCCAAGCCGTTTATGGCGGCCTGGTGGACGCTTTCGGTCAGTCGACCCGGACCAAATGGCCGGAGAAGGTCAGCAGCGACGAGCAACTGAAAAGCGCCGCCGCCAAGGAACGGCAACAAACCAAAACCTGGCTGGCCGAGCGCGAGAAGTCGTCGCTCGACAAGTTCGGTGGCTGGATTAAAGGCCCGACGTTCAAGGCCAGCGGTTTTTTCCGCAGTGAGAAACGTGACGGTCGCTGGTATCTGGTGACCCCGGAAGGCCATCCGTTTTATTCGCTCGGGGTCAACACCGTTACCCCGGACGTCAACCAGACTTACATCGCCGGTCGCGAGTGGATGTTCGAATCGCTGCCTAAACCCGAAGAGCCGCTGGCCAGTCACTTTGGCGAAGGCGACAACCGGGGTGGCAATGGCGTCGATCAGGGCCGTGGCTACAACGCCGGGCGCTGGTACGATTTCTATGGCGCGAACCTGCCGCGTCTGTATGGCGCCCCTTGCACACCGGGCAGCGACACCAAGGCCGGTGTCGCCGAAGCGGCCAAGGCCGACGCGGTTGAGGCGACGGTCGAGAAGACCGCTGAACAACCCGTCGTTCCTTCCACGGCCGAAGCCGGTGTTGCCGAAGCCGCCAAGGCCGGCGCAGAGGAAGCGACCGTCGCGAAAGCGGTCGAGCAGAAACCCGCCGAACCTTGCACCGCAGTGATTGATGAACAACGCTGGGCCAGCCATACCCTGGATCGCCTGCAAGCCTGGGGCTTCAACACCATCGGCAACTGGAGCGCCCCGGCGCTGGGCAACGCGGACCGCGTGCCCTACACCTTGCCGTTGTCGATCGTCGGCGATTACGCCAGCATCAGCACCGGCACCGACTGGTGGGGCGGCATGCCTGACCCGTTCGACCCGCGTTTCGCCATGGCCACCGAGCGCGCCGTGGCCATCGCCGCCCGCGATCATCGCGACGACCCTTGGCTGATCGGTTACTTCGCCGATAACGAACTGGCGTGGGCTGGTCCTGGTGACGACCCGAAAGCCCGCTACGCGCTGGCCTACGGCACCTTGAAAATGACCACCGACGTGCCGGCCAAGCGCGCGTTCCTCAAGCAATTGCGCGACAAGTACCGCAATCAGGCAGGCCTGTCCAAAGCCTGGGGCATCGACTTGCCGGCCTGGGAATTGATGGAAGACCCGGGCTTCGTGCCGCCGCTGCCGAGTGCCGAGTACCCGGAAATCGAAGCCGACTTCAAATACTTCCAGAAGGTCTTCGCTGACACGTACTTCAAAACCATTTCAGACTCGCTCAAGTGGCACGCACCGAATCAGCTGTTGCTGGGCGGCCGCTTCGCCATCAGCACCCCGGAAGCCGTGGAATCCTGTGCGCAGTATTGCGACGTGCTGAGCTTCAACATGTACACCCTGCAACCGCAGGACGGTTACGACTTCGCCAAATTGCGCAGCCTGGACAAACCGGTGCTGATCACCGAATTCAACTTCGGCTCGGCCGATCGAGGCCCGTTCTGGGGCGGCGTGACGCAACTGGCGAAGGAAGAGGATCGCGGTCCGGCTTACGCCAACTTCCTGAAACAGGCACTGAGCGAGCCGTCGATTGTCGGCGTGCACTGGTTCCAGTACCTCGATCAACCAGTGACCGGTCGTCTGCTGGACGGTGAAAACGGGCACTTTGGTTTGGTCGGCATTACCGATCTGCCATTTCAGGGCTTCGTCGATAGCGTGCGCAAGAGCAACCTGGCGGCCGTTGATCAGTTGGGCAAAGAGGCCGAGAAGGCCAAGGCTGAAGCGGATAAAGCCAGTCACGATGCCGAAGGCGGGCGAAAAGCTGAAGCCGGCAAAGGCCCGGGGAAGGGCGCCGGGCAGGCGGGTGGGCATTCGGGGAATGGTCATTAAGGCCTGATCTACCGCGTTATCGTTCATCGCTGGCAAGCCAGCTCCTACAAGGACAGCGCGTCTCCTGTAGGAGCTGGCTTGCCAGCGATGGCGTCTTCAAACACGCCCTGTATTCCAAATCCGGTTAACGGGGCAACCCGACCGCCCGGCCCAACCCTGTTCCCAAAACCATCAATGGCTGGAACAATGCCGGCCACTTTGTAGAACGTTTGTCCGAGGGAGTAGCGGGTGCAGATTCAGGGTCATTACGAGCTTAAGTTCGAAGCGGTTCGCGAAGCGTTCGCGGCGTTGTTCGACGATCCTCAGGAGCGTGGTGCAGCGTTGTGCATCCAGGTCGGCGGCGAAACCGTTCTCGACCTCTGGTCCGGCACCGCCGACAAGGATGGCCATGAGGCCTGGCACAGCGACACCATCGCCAACCTGTTTTCCTGCACCAAGACCTTCACCGCCGTCACCGCCCTGCAACTGGTCGCCGAAGGCAAGCTGCAACTGGATGCCCCGGTTGCTCGCTATTGGCCCGAATTCGCTGCCGCCGGCAAAGAGTCCGTCACCTTGCGTCAACTGCTCTGCCACCAGGCCGGTCTGCCGGCGTTGCGCGAGTTGCTGGCCCCGGAAGCGCTTTACGACTGGCAAACCATGGTCGATGCGCTGGCCGCCGAATCGCCTTGGTGGACGCCGGGCACCGCTCACGGTTATGCCGCGATCACCTATGGCTGGCTGGTCGGCGAGTTACTGCGCCGTGCCGACGGTCGTGGGCCGGGCGAGTCCATTGTGGCCCGCGTGGCCAAACCGTTGGGCCTGGATTTTCACGTCGGTCTGGCGGATGAAGAATTCCATCGCGTGGCGCACATCGCCCGTGGCAAGGGCAACGTCGGCGATGCCGCGGCCCAGCGCCTGCTGCAAGTGACGATGCGCGAACCGACGGCCATGACCACGCGGGCGTTTACTAACCCGCCGTCGGTCCTGACCAGCACCAACAAACCGGAATGGCGGCGCATGCAACAACCGGCGGCCAACGGCCACGGCAATGCCCGCAGCCTGGCCGGGTTCTACGCCGGGCTGCTCGACGGCAGCCTGCTGGAAAGCGAGATGCTTGATGAGCTGACCCGCGAACACAGCCTCGGCGAAGACAAGACTTTACTGACCCGGACCCGTTTCGGTCTGGGTTGCATGCTCGATCAACCCGATGTCCCGAACGCTACCTACGGCCTCGGCCCACGTGCGTTCGGCCACCCGGGCGCTGGCGGCTCCATCGGTTTTGCTGACCCTGAATACGATGTCGCCTTCGGTTTTGTGACAAATACACTGGGGCCTTACGTCTTGATGGATCCGCGCGCGCAAAAGCTCGCGCGGGTACTGGCCACTTGTCTGTAAAACGCGCTGAAGGGTTCCAGGGCCGGAACCCGAAGGCCTTTATGTTTTCCAACCGTCTGTTTATCCGGGTCATGCCGGCCTGAATTTTTATGACTTCTTTTTTGTGGATTTCCAATGTCACTCAATAAAACCACCCTCGCTTTGGCCCTGTGTGTTGCTGTTACCGGTTGTGCGCAGACACCAAAAAATGATTCGGATGGCAGCAGCTGGTGGCCGTTCGGTTCCTCCGACAAAGTCGCGGCGAAAGAGCCGGCTCCCGCGCCGGCACCTGTGAAACCTGCCGAGGTGGCCCCGACTGCCAAGGCTGAAGCCGACACCGGTGGCAAATGGTGGTGGCCGTTCGGCGGCAAAGAGCAGAGCACGGCCAAAGTCGTGCCGATGCCTGACCCTAAAGTCACTCAGGCCTGGCTCGACGATTACGAACCGCGCCTGCGCACCGCGATCAAGGACAGCAACCTGCAACTCGAGCGCCGTGAAAACGTGCTGGTGGTCACCGCGCCAGTAGAAGGTTCGTTCAACCCGGACCGTCCGGCCATGTTGCTGCCGGTGACTCTCGGCCCGTTCACTCGCGTGGCGAAAATCCTTGAAGTCGATCCGAAGACTGCCGTGCTGGTATTGGGTCACAGCGACACCTCGGGCGCCGCACCGGCCAACGTGAAACTGAGCCAGGAACGCGCACAAGCCGTGGCAGCGATTTTCCGCCTCAGCGGTCTGCAGCGTGATCGCCTGATGCTGCGCGGCATGGGTGGCGAAGCCCCGCGTGCGGCTAACGACAGCGTTGAAGGCCGTGCCTTGAACCGTCGCGTCGAACTGCTGGTGACTCCGCAAAACACCATGGTTGCGCTGTTGAGCAAGTACAACATGCCAGCCCCGGCGCCGGTGAAACTGGTCGCTGCCCAGGACGTCAAGCCAGTGGCCAAGCCGGTCACCCCGGCACCAGCCGCGAAGAAAGCCGCTGTACCTGCCACGAAAAAAGCGCCGGCCAAGAAAGCCGCCGCCAAGAAGACTCCGGCTAAAACCGCGACACCGGCCAAGAAAACCGCGCCGGCCAAAGCCGCGGCAGCTGACAAAAAAGTCGTTGTCGCCGATCCTGTGAAAAAGTGATTCGTTAACCAAAAGGAATGCGCCATGACCCAGGGCCTGGCTGATATGCGTCGCGACTACACCCGAGACGGCCTGACCGAGGCTCAAGCCCCGGCCGAGCCGTTCGCGCTGTTCCATCAGTGGTTTGCCGACGCGGTGAAAACCGAGCAGCCGCCGGTGGAAGCCAACGCCATGACCCTGGCCACCGTCGACCAGGACGGTCGGCCGCATTGCCGCATTCTGCTGCTCAAGGGCCTGGACGCGCAGGGCTTCACCTTCTTCACCAACTACGACAGCGCCAAGGGCCAGCATCTGACCGCGAACCCGTTCGCGGCCATGACGTTTTTCTGGCCGGCCCTCGAGCGTCAGGTTCGTGTAGAAGGTCGGGTGGTGAAGGTCACGCCTGAGGAGTCCGATGCTTACTTCCAGGTCCGACCGCTGGGCAGTCGCCTTGGCGCCTGGGCTTCACCGCAAAGCCGCGTGATCGCCGATCGCGCCGAGCTGGAAGCGTTGCTCAAGAACACCGAGCAACGTTTCAGCGATACGCAGCCTCATTGCCCTGAGCACTGGGGCGGTTATCGTCTTCTGCCTGAGCGCATCGAATTCTGGCAGGGCCGTTCGAGCCGCCTGCATGATCGCCTCAACTATCGTTTGCAGGGCGCCGACTGGATTCTTGAACGTCTGGCACCCTGAGCAGTCTACCGACCGGGATAGCCTGCGGCAGCGGCCTCCAGCCACTGCGGCAGGGCCCGACGCTTGATTTT
>NZ_AKJI01000080.1:0-44880 GCF_000282415.1 Pseudomonas sp. GM60 | reverse complement strand
GTAGGAGCCAGCCTACTGACGATGGATTCAAGTGCGCCGCGTCTATCCAGGCAGCACGCGTTATCGTTGACCACCATCGCCGGCAAGCCAGCTCCTACAGGAACTACGCGATCCCTTGTAGGAGCTGGCTTGCCAGCGATGGCGTCCCGTCAGGCGCCGAACGTTTTACTGATCAACGCATCCACCTCGGCAGCTCCAGGCGAAGTCGCCGGCCCCCACCGAGTCACCGCCAACGCCGCAGCCGCATTCGCCCGCCGCGCCGCTTCACCCGCCGACAACCCGCGCGCCAATCCGGCCACAAACACCCCGGCATGGGCATCCCCGGCGCCGTTGCTGTCCACCGCCTCAACCTTGAAACCCGGCACGTGCTGACGCTCGCCATGCTGATGAATCCAGCACCCTTGCGGACCGTCGCGAACCACCATCAACACCTTCGACGGCAGATGATCGGCCAGTCGATCCAGCGCCTCGGCTATGTCCGACGCCCCGGTAAACCGCAGCGCCTCGACGCTGTTGCTGGTCCATACATCGATGCGCGGCAACAACGCCTGCATCAACGGCGCATCGGGTGATTCCACCAGCGGGCCCGGGTCAAATACGACATTGATCCCGGCGGGTAAATCCAGCACCCAATCCACCAGCGCCTGAGCCTTGCCCACATGCAGCAGGCTGTAGCCGCTGACGTAGACATAGTCGCCCGCCTGCGCCGCTACGCTGTTCAAATCCTCTGCGGACACTTCACCTTCGGCGCCGATGTAGGAAACGAAGCTACGTTCAGCCGAGGCGTCCGTGATCGCCACGCACAACCCCGTGTCTCGTTCAGCACTGTGAGCAATGCCGATGCGAATGCCTTCAGCCTTCATCGCCTCACGCGCCAGATCGCCGAAACGACCCGTGCCATGACGCCCCAAGTAAACCACCGACAAGCCATTACGCTGAGCGGCGGCCATCACATTGAACCCGCCGCCGGCTTCGAAACTGGCGGATTGCGCCAATACGTCGCCGCCGGGCTGAGGCAGTTTATCCACGGCCATGACCAGGTCGATGATGACCTGGCCGGTGTGCAACATTTTAGGCATGAGCATTCTCGAGCGACGCGGCGCGGCGATCCCTGGCCCCGCCGAGTACAAAATAAATCCCGCCGGCGACCAGGAACGTCACGATCCAGCCGAGGCCGTTATGGCCCAGCCACGAGTCGGAGAGGAACCCGCGGAACCAGACGGTTTGTTCGGTGGTGCCAATGGTGGTGAAGCTGAAACCCAGCACAATCGCCAGAGCCCACGCACCGAAAGCACGCCACTCAACGCCGCCGCGATACCAGTAGGCGCTGCTCGGGCTGACGTCCAGCAGGTCTTTGGGGCTGTAGTAATGGCGATGAATCAGGTCAACGACGAAGATCCCGACCCACGCCGTGATCGGCACGGCCAGCAGCGAAATGAAGGTGATGAACGGGCCGTAGAAACTGTCGGCGATCAGCATGAAGTAAATCGAACCGGCGAAAATCGCGACGATGTCGACCACCACGGCGTAGACGCGCTTGACCTTCAGGCCGAGGGTCAGCGTGGTCAAGCCGGCGGAATACACCGACAGGTTGTTGGACAGCAGCAAGCCGCCGAACGCGGTGATCAGGTACGGCACGGCCATCCAGGTCGGCAGCATGTCGCGGATCGCGATGATCGGGTCAGTGGCCGACGCCAGGTCGTTGTTGCCCACCGACAGCAGGCCGCCGAGGGTGATCAGCAACACCAGCGGGATCCCGGCACCAAACGCGGCGGAAGCCACCAGACGTGCCGCCTTGACGCTGCGATGCTGATAACGCGACATGTCCGCGCCGGCGTTGGCCCAACCGATCCCGGTGCCGGCGGCCATGGTGCCGACGCCGATGATCATTGCGCTAAGCGGTGCAGGCGTGGCGTTGAACACGGCGCTCCAGTCGATGGTGGCACAGAGGAAACCGCCGACCAGAATGTTCAGCGCGCCGAACACATAAGTCGCCCACTTCTGAATCACCAGCAACGTCGCGTGACCGAGGCCGGACACCGACAAGGTCAGCAGCACGAAAATCGCGATGAAGATCAGGGTCAGCACCGGCGCGCTTTTGGCCTCCACCGGCGAGCCAAACAGGATCGAGCACAGCGACAGCAACACGAACGCGGCGGTGGTGGTGTTGACGGTTTCCCAACCCAGCCGCGACATCAGCGAAACCAGGGTCGGGCCGATGTTGCCACGTACGCCGAAGATCGCCCGCGACAGCGTCAGGCTCGGTGCGCGGCCACGGCGACCGGCGATGGAAATGATCCCGACGACGGCAAAGGAACCGGCAGCGCCGAGGATCGCGACGATGATCGCCTGCCAGATCGCCAACCCGCGAAACGCCACCAGCGTAGCGCCGAGCGGCAGGCCGAGGATGGAAATGTTAGCGGCGAACCAGACCCAGAACAGCTGCAGCGGATGCCCGTTGCATTCGGCTTCCGGCACCGGCTCGATGCCCCGGGTTTCCAGTTGCCCGGCGCTTTGCCCGGCGTTCGATGAACTCATGTGAAATGCTCCTGTTGCCTTTGTTGTGGTTATGGGCAATGACGGAAGACGAAAACAACATCCCGGCTGTCCTGGCCAAGTCAGTGCGATCCATTGCGGGGTTATCAATTCAAATAAGCGGCGCGCCTATCGCGAGCAGGCTCGCTCCCACAGGGATAGTGCAAACCTCGCGGTACACGCCGTACCTGTGGGAGTGAGCCTGCTCGCGATGGCGTCAGCCCAGTCAACGCAAAGCCAACAGACCCTGCACCAACGGTTCCAACTCCAACGAGTTAACGGCTTTGACCTTATCGATCATAGCCACCGGCCAACTCTCAAGCCCCAGGCAAGCCCCAAGCATGGCCCCCAGAATCGCCGCGATGGTGTCGGTGTCGCCCCCCAGACCTGCGGCCATGCACAGCGCGTCGAAGGCATTTATTTCACCGATGGCCACTTGCTGCGCCAGGGCAAACGAAACCACCACCGACTCCTGCGAAGCCACCGACGTGCCGATTACGTCGTACATCAAATCCGCCAGCATCGCCTTGTCGCTATCGACGCTGATCGTCCGCGCCCAACTGATACGCGAGGCAATGCGTCCGCCTGCGACCCAGTGACCGTGGCTTTCCGCTTGCTGGGCGATTTGCTGGCCGAGGTTCAACGCCTCGCCAAGGTCCATGCCGTTGATACCGGCCGAGACCACCGCCGCCACCGCCGCCGCGCTGGAAATGCCCAGTGTGGTGTTGTGGGTGACCTGACAGGCCTGCACCACAGCGTTGATGAACCGCTCGGGATCGGCGACATCCGCCGAAATGCCGACGGGTGTGATGCGCATCGCCGCGCCGTTGGTGGTGCCGTAGCGCCCCGCTTCTTCCGGCGAATGACCGGCGAGGATCATCTCGATCGCCCGTTTGGTCGACGGCCCGAGCAAGTCCTGCGAGCCCTTGGCCTGCATCGCGGCTTCCCATTCGATCAGCCGTTGCGCCAATACCGACGGTTCGATCCTGCCCTTGCCGTCGATCAACAACTGACCGACCAGAATGGCCTGTTCGGTATCGTCGGTGATCGAGCCTTTAGGCATGTTGGCCGCAATCGGCTGATGGGGGCCGGCGTCTTGCAGATCGGTGATTTCACCGAAACGCGCCTTGATGACGGCGCGGCTCAGCGATTGCGTCGGCATGCCCAGCGCATCGCCCAGGGCCAGTCCGTAAAACGCGCCCAGTGCACGATTGAGCGCGGTCATTGTGGGTTTCCAAATTGCAGGTGCAGGCGAAAGTGCACGGGATCGAGCAGGCTTTCGACCTGTTCCATGAAGCGGTTCTGCCGGTCGTAGGTGGTGCGCAAGGCTTTGAGGAACACCGTGCCGACCGGACGACCGAGCAGCTCGGCATCTTCGGCATTCAAGGGTTCGGCGCCGATCCATTGATCGCCGCGCTCGCCGATGTAGCCGTACGCGGCCAGGGTGATGGTCAGGGAATTGTCGATCAGGCCGACACGCGGCAGGCTTTCCAGGCCTCCAGTGGCGGGCATCAATGAGCGTTCGAGGGAAACCAGCTTGCCATCGGTGGAACGACGGCGGCGGTCGAGTGTGATGAATTGATCGGTGCCGAAACGCGGCAGCAGGTCGGGGCGAGTCACCGCCTCGAGCCGCAGCACTTCAGTATTGATCAGCGCCCCGCTGTCGGCCAGCGCCTGCGCCCAACCGCTGCGCTGATCGAGCACCACCCCGTCGAACGTGACGATGGAACCGACACCGCTTTGCGTCGCGATGTAGTTGCGCCGTTTCAATTCGGCCAGGGCTTCACGCAGCGTACCTCGGCTGACTTTGAATTCTTGAGCCAACTGATGCTCACCCGGCAACTGAAAGCCGTCCTCCATGAGGCCGCTTTCAATGCGCCGGATGAGTTCGTCGACCACCCGTTGTTTCTTGTCAAATCGTACCTGTCTAATCATGTACAAATTGATACCCGAAACGACTTGTAACAGGCAAGACATATTTAGGGGGAGTGACGGAAGGATGCGGTCGCGAGGTGAATCAGGTACATCGCCTTCGCGGGCAAGCCTCGCTCCTACAGGTTAATGTCAGTCGCGTAATCCATGCACGACACATAACCTGTAGGAGCGAGGCTTGCCCGCGAAGGGGCCAGCACAGACAACAAAAATCTCAGCGTTGTTTCAGACGGTCGATAACCACAGCCAGCAGCAAAATCGAACCACGAATCACGTACTGATAAAACGTATCGATGTTCTTCAGGTTCATCGCATTCTCGATGATCGCCAGAATCAACACCCCGGCGATCACATGCCGGATCATGCCGATCCCGCCACTGAGCGAAACCCCGCCGAGCACACACGCCGAGATCACCGTCAGCTCGAAACCCTGGCCGATCATCGGCTGGCCGGAAGTCATCCGCGACGCCAGAATCACCCCGGCCAACGCCCCGATCACACCGTGCACGGCGAAGATGATGATCTTGGTCCGGTCAACGTTGACCCCGGCCAGCAGCGCCGCTTCCTGGTTGCCGCCGATGGCCATGGTGTTGCGCCCGTAGGTGGTGTAATTCAGCAGCCAGCCGAAAAACAGGAAACAGGCAATGGTGATCAGGATCGGCACCGGCACGCCAAACAACTGGCCGTTACCGAAGACGAAGAACGACTCCTGCGACACGCCCACCGCTTTGCCATTGGCAAAAATGTAGGCCAGACCGCGAACGATCTGCATGGTCGCCAACGTAGTGATCAATGCATTGACCCGCAGCTTGGCGATCACGATCCCGTTGATCAGCCCGACGATCAAGCCCATGAACAGCGCCGCCACCACACCGAGAAACACGCTGTCGGTGTCACGCATCACCACCGCCGCGACCACGCCGGCACAGGCAATCACCGAGCCCACCGACAAGTCGAAATGCCCCGACGCCAGGCAATACAACATGGTGCATGCGGCAATCCCAGTGGTGGAAATCGCCAGGCCCAGGCCGCGCATGTTCAGCGGCGAAAGGAAGTTGTCGATCAGCAAGGTGCAGAGCACAAAGATCCCGACGGCCGCGAGCAGCATCACCCAGTCATCGAGAAAGCGCCGCAGGTCCAGAGGTTTGCGCTGGGTGGGCAGAGCGTTGTTTTGGGTTGTCATCATAGTCACCTCTCAGTTCGCCACGCCGTCAGCGCGGTGGCGCGGCAAAGCCAGTTGCAGCAGGTTGGATTCATTGGCCTCGTCACGGGACAGTTCGCCGCGCATCGCCCCTTCGCAGAGCACCAGGATGCGGTCGGAAATACCCATCACCTCCATCAGGTCGCTGGACACCACGATCACCGCGATGCCGCTTTCAGCCAGGTTATGGATGATCTGGTAAATCTCGGCCTTGGCGCCGATGTCGATGCCGCGAGTCGGTTCATCCAGAAGCAGCACTTTCATCGGCATCGACAGCCAGCGGCCGAGAATCGCCTTCTGCTGATTGCCGCCGGACAGGTACATGATTTTCTGCTCCGCGCTGGGCGTCTTCACTTTCAGCGCCTTGATCTGCTTGTCGGCGTTGCCCTTCTCCCACAGGCCGCGCAACAGGCAACCGAAGGTGGAATGGGCGCCGCGCGCGCTGATGTTGATGTTCTCGGCAACGCTGGAGAGCGGCATGATGCCCTCCTTCTTGCGGTCCTCGGGGCACAGCAGAATGCCGGCGGCAATCGCATCGCGGGGTGAACGCAGTTTCAGTTCATGCCCGCGCAATTCCAGGCGCCCGGCGGTGTTGCGCTCAAGGCCGCTGAGCATGCGAAACAGCTCGGTTCGCCCTGCCCCCACCAGCCCGAACAGCCCGAGAATTTCGCCTTTGTGCGCATCGAAACTCACCGGCTCACGCAAGCCCGGCCCGAGCAGACCGTCGACCCTCAACGCCACCGCGCCACGCTTGCGCGGGCGGTAATCGTAGATGTCCTGAATGTCGCGCCCGACCATGCACGTGACCAATTGATCGTGGGTCAGCTCGCTCATGTCCTCGAAGGTGCGCACGTAGCGGCCGTCCTTGAACACCGTCACCGCGTCGCAGATGCGGAACACTTCTTCCATGCGATGGGAGACGTAAAGCACCACTTTGCCTTCGTCGCGCAGGCGCCCGATGATCGCCATCAAGCGATCGATCTCCCGCGCCGAGAGGCTACTGGTCGGTTCGTCGAACGCGATCACATGCGCGCCACGGGACAACGCCTTGGCGATTTCCACCAGTTGCCGCTGCCCGAGGGACAGGCGCCCGACCTTCTCCTGCGGATCGATTTCATCGGCCAGGCCCTTGAGGCAGGCCAGCGCTTGTTGTCGCAGTGCGTTGCGATTGATCAGGCCGAAACTGGCAGGCAAATGACCGAGGAACAGGTTTTCCGCCACGGTCATTTCCGGCACCAGGTGCAATTCCTGATGGATCACCGCCACCTTGTTGCCGATGCTGTCGGCGGTGGATTTGAAGACCATCGTTCGCTCGCCGATCTGCAGGTCGCCGCTGTTCGGCGTGTAGGCGCCACCGAGGATTTTCAGCAGGGTCGATTTGCCGGCGCCGTTCTCGCCCATCAAGGCATGAACCTGTCCCGGATGGGCGACGAAGCTGATGCCGTCCAGCGCCTTTACCCCGGGAAAGGTCTTGCCGATCCCGTTGAAGCGCAGGCTGCCGCCAACGCTGTCGTGTTGTGTCTGTACTTGCGCGTGCATAAAACACCTCATTACACAGATCAGGCAGCCCCGTCGCCAGGGCCGCCGATGAAATCAACCGCGCCTCAGTTCCAGAGGCCGATCTTTTCCAGTTCCTGCTTGAAGTTGTCGCGCGTGATCAGGGTCACGTCGTCCATGGCGGTGTACTTCGCCGGCTCTTTGCCGGTGGTGACCCACTCGAACATCATGCTGGCGGTGTTGTAACCCTCGATGTGCGGGCTTGGTAGCATCGAGCCGAAGAAGCCGCTGTTGGGCTTTTTCAGTTCGCCGATGGCGTCGGTGCCGTTGATGCCGATGCCGATCACGTTAGCCGCAGCAAAACCGGCGCTCTCGGTGGCGCGTACGCCGCCCAGTACGGTGTTGTCGTTCATGCCGCCGATGATCAGGTTTTTCGCCGCGCCCGGCAGTTTCACCAGCGCCGAGTTGGTGGCGTCCATGCTGCCCGGCACGTCGAGGGTTTTCAGGGCCGAGAACAGGATGTGGTCTTTTGGCATACCGGCGTCTTCCAGCGCTTTGACTGAACCGTCAGTGCGCTTCTTGCCGGTGTCGAGTTCGTTGTAGGTGTTGATGACCGCGTAGGTGTCTTTCCAGTCCCAGTTGCGTTTTTTCGCTTCGGCGGCCATCGCCGCGCCCTGCTTCTGGCCGACTTCGAACGCCGCCATGCCGAGGTAGGGAACGTCTTCCATGAACTTGCCGCTGGCATCGACAAAGCGGTCATCCACGGCAATCACTTTCAAACCGTTGAGTTTGGCTTTGGCCATGATCGCCGGGCCGAGGGACACGTCCGGCGGGCAAATCACGAAGCCCTTGGCGCCGTTGGCAGCCAGGCTGTCGATGGCGGACAGGGTTTTCTCGCCGTCCGGCACGGCGATCTTGATGACCTTGAAGCCTTTCTCTTTGCCGGCCTTTTCGGCGAAGGCCCATTCGGTCTGGAACCAGGGCTCTTCCGCCTGCTTGACCAGAAAACCGATCTTCACTTCCTCGGCCGCCAGCAAGCTGCTGCTGAGGCTGACCGCGGTGACCGCCAAAGCGGCACAGCACAGGGAACGGATCCCACGACGACGATTCATAAGCTGACTCCTTGTTATTTTTTTTGAGCGTTATTTTTCAAAGCCGGTGCAAACGTTGTAGCAAATAGTCATATCGTATGATGATTGGATTTCAGGCGTAATTCCGCGCCTGAAACCCCGGTTATTCAGTCGTGGTACATCACCGAGCGCCCACCATCGATGGTGATGCACGAAGCGTTGATGAACGGCGCTTCATCGCTGGCCAGGAAGACTGCCGTCATTGCCACTTCAATCGGTTGGCCAATGCGCCGCGGCGGATGCAGATCGAAAGCGCGCTGACGCTCGGCCTGCGGGTCGGCAAAACCGTTCCAGTAATCGACGTTCAGTTGGGTTTCGATGTAGCCCGGTGCAATGGCGTTAACACGAATGCCTTTCGGCGCGTATTCGATGCCCAGTGCGCGGGTCAGACCGAGCAAACCGTGCTTGGCCACCGGGTACGGGAAGCAGCCGGGAATGATGTGCGTGGAATGGGTCGAGGCGATGTTGATGATGCTGCCGATGCCCTGCTCGATCATTTGCGGCAACACCGCCTTGCAGCCGAACCAGGCGCCATCGAGGTCGATGGCAAAGCAGCGGCGCCAGTCTTCTTCGGTCATTTCCAGCGGATCGCGGAACACGTTGACGCCGGCGCAGTTGACCAGCACGTCGATGCGACCGTGCAACTCGACGGCCCTTTTTGCCATCGCGTGCAGGTCTTGTTGATTGGATACGTCAACCTTGATCGCCTGAACATCGAAGCCTTGGGCGCGCCAATGCGCCGCGACGCTTTCGACTTTCTCGCCCTGGATGTCGCTGATGATCAGCCTGGCTTGCTGGCAGGCGAAGGCCGCAACAATCGCCTCGCCGATGCCCTGAGCGGCGCCGGTCAGCAGCACGACCTTGTTTTTCAGGCGCTCGCCCTTCGGCGGCTCGGGCACTGGAGGCAGGGAGAGCGCTTCAGCCATGGATCAGCGCTCCCTTTCGCGGGCACGACAAAAACCGGGCATCTGTCGATGTCCGGCCAAAAAACGTGTTGGAAAATCGCTTCATCACTTCACCTGTTTTGTTTTTTTAAGTGTGAGTGCGTGTAACTGATTGGAGCCGACTATAAACCCGACCGCCAAATAATCTCAATATATAATTTTACATCCCATATTTTGGGATTTAATCAGCAAATCTCGTACAGGGCTTTCCTGGTATATCGACCCGGATCGACAACACCGCGCCGTCCAGCGGATGGTTGAGCGGGCTCGCAGCGCTGGTGATGTAGAGGGTTTTCAGGTCGGCGCCACCGAAGACACAACTGGTCGGGCGACTGACTGGCAATTCGATGATGCGATCAACATACCCATCCGGTGTCAGCCGGATCAGGCAGCTGCCGTCCCAGCGCGCGTTCCAGATATAACCTCTGGCATCCATCGCCGAGCCGTCGGGGCCGCCACGTTGATGCGGGCCGAACCAGACCAGCGCGGGATCGAGGCCGCCGTCGGTGCGGATGAAATGCTGGTAGAGCGTGCCATCCAGACTGTCGGCGAAATAAAGCGTGGTGGCGTCATCGCTCCACAACAACGTGTTGGGAATGCCCAAACCGCGCAGCAGTGGCGTGACCCGGGCATCGCGGTCGATACGAAACAAGCCGCCTGAACGCCGCACAATGGGCAGGTCTTGGCCATTTTCGCCGATGTTGTTTTGCATGGTGCCGAGCCAGAGTCGCCCCCGGGCATCGCAACGGGCTTCGTTGCCGCGATTGCCCGGCTGCGGGTCGGCGACGCAGAACAAGGTCAGCCGTGGCTCAAGGCCCGGTGAATCCAGATCGAGCCGATACACGCCACTGCTCAACGTCACCAGCGCATCACCGCTTTCGCAGGGAATGAAAGCCGACACGTGCTCGGGCATCTGCCAGATCTGCACGTTGGCACCGATCAGGCGCAGTACCTGTTTGCCGGCGATATCCACCCAATAGAGGGCCTGCGTCGGCGCATCCCAGAACGGGCCTTCGCCGAGGCGTGCCCGGTGTCCGGTGACTGCGGTCCATTCCATGAAACCTCCTGCGTTGTTCTTGTTTGTAGGAGCGAGCTTGCTCGCGATGGACGTCAACGGTAACGCGTGTCCGCTGCATAAACGCGCGGCCTTGAAGTTTTTCGCGAGCAGGCTCGCTCCTACAGGGTTCTATGTTTTTAGCCGGCTTTTTTGTCGGCCATGACCTTTGGGTAGAAGCGTTTAATGGCCAGGTCGGCGTTGTCGATCAGGGTCATGCAGGCCCACACACCGCGTGCCGCGTCGCGGGCGGCGATGGCGTCGGCCATGTCTTTGTGAATCGGCAGCGTGCGGCGCAGTTCGTCCGGATCGGCGGCGGAGACTTCAAAAGACACCGCCAGCAACGCGCCGAGGGCCGGGACCATTTGTTCGATGAATTGATTGTGGCTGGCCGCGAGGATGCACTCGTGGAAGAACTGGTCGGCACGGTTGTAATCGATGCCGCTGTGCACCGCTCGCTCCAGCGCGTTATAGGCCTGAAGCACCGCTTGCACCTGCTCGACGGTCGCCCGCTCACAGGCCCAGCGCACGGCCATCGGTTCGATGGTGCGGCGTAAATCGAGGAGGTCGTCGACGAAGTTTTCCGGCAGGCCGCTGCGGGACAGCCAGCCGACGACTTGCGGGTCGAAGAGGTTCCAGCGCCGCACCGGCAATACCCGAGTGCCAACCTTCGGCCCGACTTCGAGCATGCCTTTGGCGACCAGGGTTTTGATGGCTTCGCGGATGACGGTGCGACTGACGCCGAGCTGCTCGCCCAGGTCGGCCTCAACCTTGAGGGTTTCGCCGGGTTTTACCTGGCCCGCCGCAATCCAGCAACCCAGCCAATCGACCGTCGATGCGTGAAAACTGCTGGACATGGGCACCTCGATGCAGGGACGGCACAATGCCGTTCGCGATGGTTGCCCACGCTAATCATCATACGATTGGGTGTCAATTTGATTTTTTGAAAAGCACATAAACCCAATGTGGGAGCGGGCTTGCTCGCGAATGCGGTATCTCAGTCAACATCTCTGCTGAATGACACACCGCTTTCGCGAGCAAGCCCGCTCCTACAGGGGTATGTGTTACGGCTCGAGGCCGATGGGAAAGAAGATGCCGCCGCTCCATACACCGAGCCAACGCTGCCCATCGATTTCACGAGTCACCGCCAGCTCCACCAATTGGTAAAACACATTGCGATGAATCAGCGCTTCGAGATTGGTGCGCACATGCACGTAAGGCGCAGGCTCTTGTGTCACCGGATCGATCACCACGCGGATCGCATGGTCGGCACCGGCCTCGGCGGTTTCATCCACATGGGTGGTGAAGCGCAAGACCTGGGTTTCACCCTCGCCTTCAACATCCACGGCAATCGCCACGAACGGAGCATCGTCAACCTTGATGCCGACTTTCTCGACCGGGGTGATGAGGAAATAATCATCGCCGTCGCGGCGAATGATGGTGGAGAACAGTTTGACCATCGGTTTGCGTCCGATCGGCGTGCCCAGGTAATACCAGGTGCCGTCGCGGGCGATGTGCATGTCGATGTCGCCGCAGAAGTCGGGGTTCCACAAGTGGACCGGTGGCAAGCCTTGGGTCTTGGGGATTTGCCCCAACAGGTCGTTGGCTTTTTGCGGACCACTCATGGCGTTCTCCTTGGAATTACTGGTCGCTGAGCCCCAGCAGGCTGCGCGCGTATTGCCGCAGCGGCGGGCCCATCAGGTCTTCTGGCTTTTTGTCGTAGAACGTCAGTAAACCGCCACGACTCTTGATACGTGCAGTATCAATCAAATACTGGGTGCTGGTCTCGATCAACATGATCTGAATCACGCCGGAGTCGATACCGAGACGATCCACGGCTTCCTGGTCGAGCCATTCGTCCGTGTTGCCGATACGGTCGTCAGACTTGGCGAAACGGGTGTAGAGCAGGTAATGCGCACCGACCGCACGGGCTTCGCCCATGGCCTGTTCGAGGCCTTCCGGCGTGTGTGCGCGGCGGACCATCGGGAAGTATTCGATAAAGCCGTCGAAGGCGACTTCGGCGATCACGTTAGGTCGCGGGTAGACCGCACTGCCCGGCGGCACAAAGGCGCCTTGGGCGATATAGACGAACGAATCCGGCTGAATGCGCAGGTTGTTCACGCGGCGGCTGTCGCTGTGGTCGAGCAGACCCGCGTCGCTCATGTGGTAGCGAGTCCCTTCAGCAAGATCGCTGACATTCATGCAGCCACCAAGCGCCAAAACGGCCAGCAGCAAAACCAGGCTACGCATCCTACCCTCCAGAGGCCGGTGACGGAAAACCGGCGAATGGCCATGGGATGCAGCTTCCGCGCCAGCTCCAGAACGTCGTTGCCTGTTCGAACGCATTCGCGGGCAAGCCTCGCTCCTACAGGTTGTACACGATCCCTGTAGGAGCGAGGCTTGCCCGCGAAGACGGTAGATCAGCCACCGATAATCTTCATGACGGTCGCACCACCGGAAAACGCCACCTCCTGCTTGTCGCCCAAGGCCTTCACCAAGAGTCGCTGCAAAGCCGGCAATGCCTGATGACGCGGTTTATCCAGCAGATCGCCGACATAGTGACGGTTGCTCGACGACAGGCAGCCATGCAGCCACCCGGTTGAAGACAGGCGCAGCCGCGAGCAGGTCCGACAGAACGGAACACTTTCGTTGGCGATTACGCCGAAATAGCCCTGCCCCGGAATTTCATAGCGCACCGCCGTGGCGTCAACCGGCGCATCGGCCTGGAGATACTCATAGCGATCACCGATCAGACTCAGCAGCTGTTGCAGGCTGACGAATTGTTGCAGGAATGCGTTGTTGTCGTTGGCCAGGTGGCCCATGCGCATCAGTTCGATGAAGCGCAACTCGTAACCGCGTTCCAGGCAGTAATCGAGCAGCGGCATCACCTGATCGAGGTTCTGCCCGCGCAGCGGCACCATGTTGACCTTGATCTTCATGCCGGCGGCGCTGGCCTGGTCCATGCCATCGAGCACAGTCGCCAGATCGCCGCCGCGAGCAATGCTGCGGAATGCGCCGGCATCCAGGGTATCGAGGGAAACGTTGATGCGACGAATGCCGGCATCGACCAGCAGAGGCAGTTTTTTCGCCAGCAATTGACCATTGGTGGTCAGGCTGATGTCTTGCAGGCCCATCTGCCCGACAGCGGTCATGAAGGCTTCGAGTTTGGGGCTGACCAACGGCTCACCGCCGGTGATGCGCAGTCGTTCGATCCCCGCCGCCTCGATCAAGTAGGCAACGCCGCGTGCCATGGCTTCGGCCGACAGTTCATCCTGCGCAGCGACCAGCCGCTTGCCGTTAGGCACGCAATAGGTACACGCGTAATTGCAGGCGGAGGTCAGGCTGATTCGCAGATTACGAAAACGCCTGCCTTGACGGTCAACGATCATGGTCACTCCGGCACAAGGAATTCGGACGACGTAAAACTTGACTCACAAATCAAGTTTTAGCAAGTCCCATGCCTGAGTATATTACTGAGGTACTGCGCCATATAGCGAAATCATGGCGCAATTAGGCAACTGAATGACTCAGCTACTCGGCGTGTCGGTGTCGCGCTTGCGTTTGTTGCCCATGCGCACGCCGATGTCCATCAGGAACTGGAAGAAGCCTTCCTGATCTTCCAGCACATTGCTCCAGAACGGCGAGTGATACAGCGCCACGGCACCGTGCACCAGCGCCCAGGATGCGCAGTAATGGAAGTAAGGCGGCACGTCTTCGAGCTTGCCTTCGCTGATCCGGCCCTTGATCAGCAGGGTCAGGCGTTCGAAGTTCGAGGCGCGAATCTTGTGCAGCTCCTCGATCATCTCCGGCACCTGATTGCCCTTGACCACCTTTTCTTCCAGGCGATCGAACAAGCGGTAACGTTGCGGATCGCGCATGCGGAATTCGAAGTAGGCCCGGGACAGCGCTTCCTTGTCCTTGTCGACATCGGCCGAATGCAACAGCTCGTTCAAATCGCGCTCGTAATCGAGCATCAGGCGCAGGTAGATCTCCGCCTTGGATTTGAAGTGCTTGTAGATTGTGCCTTTGCCGATACCGACGGCATCAGCAATCATCTCGACGGTGACACTGTCTTCACCTTGGTCGAGGAACAGCTTGAGCGCGGTATCGAGAATTTCTTGCTCGCGGCGACGAAATTCACGGACCTTACGAGGTTCTTTATGCATAAGAAAAGGTCTGTCGGGGTCAAAATTCGAAGCCGCGTATTATGCCTAACTTGCGGCAAAATGCACGGATCATCCTTCCATATCTGTGTTTCTAGATGAATTCTGTCAGCACCAGCTTTTAATGAGAACTCTTCCGAAGCGCCTGTATTCCAAAATTGTTTAAAAACCTGGGCCGGTAAACTGGACTCAGCGCAATACTGATCAATACTTCAACTGTCGGCGGGGCATCTCCCCCAAGTGCCGCGTCGATATTGGTACCAACGGACCGCGTACCATTGTTTTACTCCTAATGGTCTTAACCCGGATTCACCCCCCAGAACCCGGGTTTTTTTTGCCTGCGATTTAACCTTTCACATGCGCCAGCGGGAACAGTCGCTTGAAGTTCTCGGTCGTCTGCGCGGCAAATCGCTCGTAGGATTCACCGCGTAGCATTGCCAGAAACTCTGCCACTTCCCGCACATATTGCGGCAGGTTCGGCTTGCCGCGATAAGGGATCGGCGCCAGGTACGGCGAGTCGGTTTCCACCAGCAATCGGTCGGCAGGCACTTTACTGGCCACGTCACGCAGCGCATCGGCATTGCGGAAAGTGACGATGCCAGACAGGGAAATGTAATAACCCATGTCCAGCGCCGCTTTGGCCATGTCCCAATCTTCGGTAAAGCAATGCAAAACGCCAGCCTGGGGCAACGCGGCCTCGCGCAACAGGTTCAGCGTGTCCGCCCGGGCACCACGTGTGTGAATGATCACCGGTTTGCCGGTCTGCTGCGCGGCTTGCAGGTGCAGGCGAAACGACTCCTGCTGCAACTCCGCCGCTTCGGGCTCGTAGTGATAATCCAGGCCGGTTTCACCAATCGCGACCACGCGCGGGTGATTGAGCTCCTGCAGCAGCCAATCCAGCGCTGGTGCAGCGCCCGGTTGCACGTCCAGCGGGTGCACGCCGACCGAACAGTCGACATCGTCATAACGTTCGGCCAGGGCTTTGACGTCGGCGGCGTTGTCGATACTGACGCCGATACACAGAAAGTGCCCTACCCCGCGCTGGCGGGCCGCGTCGAGAGCGGCATCCAGCGAGCCGTCATGGGCGGCGAGGTCAAGGCGATCAAGGTGACAATGGGAATCTACGAGCATAAAAAGGGCTGCAACTTACATCGTATGAGTGGGACGGTCGGACTTCAGGGCTCCGGCCAGGTGGGTTTCGATTCGACTGCGCGCGGTGTCGTCACCGTCGTTGAACTGCACGCCGACGCCAGCGGCCCGGTTGCCTTGCGCGCCTTTGGGGGTTATCCAGGCAACCTTGCCGGCGACCGGAATTTTCTCCGGCTCGTCCATCAGGTTCAGCAGCATGAATACCTCATCGCCCAACTTGTAGCTCTTGTTGGTCGGGATAAACAGGCCACCGTTCTTGATGAAGGGCATGTAGGCCGCGTAGAGCACGGAGTTGTCCTTAATGGTCAGGGACAAAATGCCGTTGCGCGGCCCCGGATTGACGGCTTCATTCATGCTGACCTCCACTGCTGATGTTCAGAGGATAGGCCCAGTCGGTCACTTCTGGGTAGGCAACGACGCCCATTGCACCAGTAGCGCTTCAAGCAACAGCACCCGATTGAGGTTGGCCTTGCTCATGACTTTCTGGCGCTGGGCGAGGATCCAGTCCTGAATGTTCAGGACTTTGTCCTGAGCGCTTTTCTGCGCCAGGTATTGAATCACCTTGCGCATATCGGCCAATCCCAGCCCGTCTTCATCCTGAGTCAGCTGATACCGCAGGATCAGGCTCGACCAGTCGCAGAACCAGTCAAACAGCAATAACAGCGGAATCGCGTTCCAGCCTTCGGCCAGTTGCGTCGGCGATTGCTGCTGCTTGAGCAACTTCTTCACACCGTCGACCACCAGCGCCCGCTGCTCGCGCACGCCCTGGGCCTGCAAATTCACCGCCGCCAGCGGTGAGCCGGCGGCCAGGGTCAGCAATTCGACGCGCTCTTCTTCCGAGCTGTCCGGCAACGCCTTGGCCAGCCACGCAAGGCTCATGGCCTCGCTTGGCAGTGGACAGGCTTGCTGCACGCAGCGGCTTTTGATGGTAGGCAACAGCCGACTGGTCTGGTGACTGACCAGTAACAGCACCGTATCGCCGGACGGCTCTTCAAGGCTTTTGAGCAAGGCGTTGGCGGCGTTGATGTTCATCGACTCGACTGGCTCGATCAACACCACTTTGCGCCCGCCCATCTGCGCGGTCTGGACCACGAAGCTGACCAGTTCGCGGACCTGATCGACCTTGATCGCCTTGTCGGCTTCTTCCGGCTCGAGGATGTAGTTGTCAGGGTGGCTGCCGGCTTTGAGCAGCAGGCAGGATTTGCATTCGCCGCAAGCGTCCTGCGCGGTCGGACGCTGGCACAGCAGGCTGGCCATCAGGCGCTCGGCCAGCGCTCGCTTGCCGATCCCGGCCGGGCCGTGCAGCAGATAGGCGTGCGCATGTTGTTTGCGACCTGCCAACTGCTGCCAGAGGCTGTCCTGCCACGGATAGGCTTCAGCCACGGGTCAACTCCAGCAGACGCGGCAACAAGGCGTCCAGCGACTGTTGAACCTGCGCCAGCGGCTGGGCGGCGTCGACCAGCAGATATCGCGCAGGGTCGGCTTCAGCGCGTTTGAGGAACGCACTGCGCACCGCATCGAAAAACGTCCGGCCTTCGAGCTCGAAGCGATCCAGACGACCGCGAGCGCTGGCGCGGGCCAGACCCACTTCCACCGGCAGATCGAAAATCAGCGTCAGGTCCGGGCGCAGCTCGCCCTGAACGAAGTTTTCCAGCGTAGCGATGCGTTCCAGTGACAAACCGCGACCGCCACCCTGATAGGCGTAGGTCGAGTCGGTAAAGCGATCGCACAACACCACCGCGCCACGGGCCAGCGCCGGGCGGATCACGCCGGCCAGATGCTGGGCGCGCGCGGCAAACACCAGCAACAACTCGGTGTCGGGGTCCATGGTTTCATCGACTGGCGCCAACAGCACCTCGCGGATCTTTTCGGCCAAAGGCGTGCCGCCCGGCTCGCGGGTCAGCACCACTTCGATACCGGCGGCGCGCAGGCGCTCGGCGAGGTATTCGCGATTGGTGCTTTTGCCGGCGCCTTCGGGGCCTTCCAGGGTAATAAACAAGCCAGTCACAGGCAGTCCTTAGTCAGAATCATTGCGGGCTTTGCGGCGCGGTTGCATCCGATTCGGGCGCGGGTGCAGCAGCGGGCTCTTTAGCAGGTTCTTGAGTCGTTTCTTGAGCCGGCTCTGGCGGCGTCACTGGCGCCAACGCCTCCGGGGCCGGGTCAGGCGAAGCCGCCGGGATCGGAGCCTGCTCATTCGTCGCTTCTGGCGCGGTGACCGGCGCCGGGCTGGAGCGGTAATCGGCGCGACGCTTGAGCTGGAATTCACGCACCGCGCTGTTGTGAGCATCCAGATCATCGGAGAACACGTGGCTGCCATCGCCGCGCGCGACAAAATACAGACTGTTGCCGGCCACCGGGTTGAGTGCCGCATGGATCGCTTCGCGGCCGACCATCGCGATCGGTGTCGGCGGCAGGCCGGTAATCACGTAGGTGTTGTAAGGGGTCGCTTCCTTGAGGTGGGCGCGGGTCAACTTGCCGTTGTAGCGATCACCGAGGCCGTAGATCACGGTTGGATCGGTCTGCAACAGCATGCCCATTTCCATGCGCCGCACGAACACGCCGGCAATCTGGCCACGCTCTTGCGGTACGCCGGTTTCCTTTTCCACCAGCGAAGCCATGATCAGCGCCTGGTAGGGTTCGGTGTACGGCACATCAGCCGCGCGCTGCCCCCACTCCTTGGCAAGGACTTCGTCGAGGCGGTCGTAGGCTTTTTTCAGCAGCTCGACGTCCGTCATGCCACGCACGAAACGGTAGGTGTCCGGGAAGAATCGACCTTCCGGAAAGATCCCGGCGTGACCGAGCTTGTCCATCACTTCGCTATCGCTCAAGCCGTTCAGCGTCTGCTCAAGTTTTTCATCCTTGGCCAGCGCGGCACGCACTTGATGGAAATTCCAGCCTTCGACCAGCGTCAGGCTGTACTGCACCATTTCCCCGCGTTTCCACAGGTCGATCAGGTTTTCCACCGTCATGCCGGGCTGCATGCGGTACTCACCTTTGTGCAACGGTTGCCCGGCCAGGTTGAAGCGCCAGTACACACGCAACCAGAAAGCGTCCTTGATGACGCCATCGGCTTCGAGTCGATAGAAAGTGCGGGTGGGTGTCGTGCCTTTGGGCACTTCCAGGAGTTGTTCCTGGGTAATGTTCAGCGGCTGTTCCAGCGCCGAATGAATCTTCCAGGCCGAAGCGCCCAGACACAGCCCTGCCAGAACCAGTCCGGTTTCCAGCAGCAGCAAGAATTTACGTCTCACGTATCAAGCATCCAGTAGCGCGCGGGCAATGGTTTGGAGTTTACGGGTGAGCGGCCCAACCGGCCAGCTCAGAGCTGCATAGGCGCGCACCGGCCAAACGCCATACACGCTGTTGCAGATAAAGACCTCATCAGCCCATTGCAGCTGTTCGAGGGTAATGTCGGTGATTTGCGTGGGAATCCCCAGCGACTCGGCTTGAAACAATAATTCGGCGCGCATCACGCCGGCCACACCGCAGCGCTTGAGATCGGCAGTGATCAACACACCATCGCGGACCAGGAACAGATTGCTGAACACACCCTCAATCACTCGCCCGCCCTGATCGAGCATCAAGCCTTCGGCATGCTCGGTGTCTTGCCATTCGGAACGGGCGATGACTTGCTCAAGACGGTTCAGGTGTTTGAGCCCGGCGAGCAAGGGTTGTCTGGACAGTCGTGTAGCGCAAGGAAACAGGCGAACGCCCTGCTCCGCATGTGCGACAGGGTAAGCGGCAGGCGGGTTGCCCTGAAGAATGCGTCGGGCCTGGGCCGCAGGATCGGGCGCGTAACCGCGCAGGCTGTCGCCGCGGGTGAGGATGAGTTTGAGCACGCCCTCGCCCAGTGCTGCGGCGTAGGCCAGCAGCTCGCTGCGGATCAGCGCGTGATCGGCCGTGATCGCCAGGCGTGAACAGCCTTGCGCCAGACGCGACAGATGCCGGTCCAGCAACAGCGGCTGCCCGTTCTGCACGGCAATGGTCTCGAACAGACCATCACCGTAAGCCAGGCCGCGATCCTTCAGCGACAGAGCGTCAGCCGGCTGACCGTCGACCCAGCTGTCCATCAGTCAGCGAACCGGCGGAACACCAGCGAGCCGTTGGTACCGCCAAACCCGAAGGAGTTGGACAGGACCACATCGATGTCCATGTTGCGCGCGGTGTGCGGCACGAAGTCCAGGTCGCAGCCTTCGTCCGGCTCGTCGAGGTTGATGGTCGGCGGTGCCACCTGGCTATTGATCGCCAGCACACTGAAGATCGCCTCGACTGCGCCCGCCGCACCCAACAGGTGACCGGTCATGGACTTGGTCGAGCTGACCGCCAGCTTGTAGGCGTGATCGCCGAACACCGACTTGATCGCGCAGGCTTCGGCAAGGTCGCCGGCCGAAGTCGACGTACCGTGGGCGTTGATGTACTGGACTTGATCGCTATTGATCTTCGCATCGCGCAGGGCGTTGGAAATGCAACGAGCAGCACCCGCACCGTCAGCCGGCGGCGACGTCATGTGGTAGGCATCGCCACTGGTGCCAAAGCCGATCAGTTCTGCGTAGATGGTCGCGCCGCGAGCTTTGGCGTGTTCCAGCTCTTCAAGCACCAGCGCACCGGCACCGTCGGACAGGACGAAGCCGTCACGGCCCTTGTCCCATGGACGGCTGGCGCGGGTCGGCTCGTCGTTGCGGGTCGACAGCGCGCGGGAGGCACCGAAGCCGCCCATGCCCAGACCGCAAGCCGCCATCTCGGCGCCGCCGGCAATCATCACGTCGGCTTCGTCGTACATGATGTTGCGAGCAGCCATGCCGATGCAGTGCGTACCGGTGGTGCACGCGGTGGCGATGGCGTAGTTAGGTCCCTGTGCACCCAGGTGGATCGACAGGAAACCGGAAATCATATTGATGATCGAGCCAGGCACGAAAAACGGAGAGATCCGTCGTGGGCCGGAATCATGCAGCGTGCGGCTGGTTTCTTCGATATTGGTCAGACCGCCAATACCCGAACCCATGGCCACGCCGATGCGCTCACGGTTGGCGTCGGTAACTTCAAGACCGGCGTTACGCACCGCCTGAAAACCTGCGGCCAGACCGTACTGAATGAACAGGTCGAGCTTGCGAGCTTCCTTGACCGACAGGTATTCCTCGACATTGAAGCCCTTTACCGAGCCGCCAAAACGGGTGGAATAGGCAGAAAGGTCGGTGTGTTCGATCAGACCAATGCCACTACGGCCAGCCAGAATGCCCTGCCAACTGCTCGGCACATCCGTGCCCAGTGGCGACAACATACCCATACCGGTGACTACGACGCGTCTACGCGACACAGCACTCTCCTTTTTCAAATGACGACTTTGCATCAGGCCTAAAGAAAAAACCGCACGCCATGATGGCAGTGCGGTTTTTCCATGACAGCAAGCAACGATTACAAACTATTACGCCTGGTGGCTAGTAACGTAGTCGATTGCAGCTTGTACAGTAGTGATCTTCTCAGCTTCTTCGTCAGGGATTTCGGTCTCGAATTCCTCTTCCAGAGCCATCACCAGCTCAACGGTGTCAAGGGAGTCGGCACCCAGGTCTTCAACGAAGGAAGCAGTGTTGACCACTTCTTCTTCTTTAACGCCCAGTTGCTCAGCAACGATTTTCTTGACGCGCTCTTCGATGGTGCTCATACCTTGTTTTCACTCCTAATGGACAAATTCAGGCAGCTGGCCAGTGGGTAAGTGTATAGAAAGACTTTTCAGTTTTTCAACTGAAAGCTTCACTCCTCAAACCCCGTGACCCTCTGCCTATAAATAGATTGCAGCTTTATAACGGATTTTAGACAGCTCGTATGACATTTTTTTGAAGCAATCCGTCACATTTAACTCATGTACATCCCGCCGTTCACCGGGATTGTAGCCCCAGTAACGTAAGCCGCACCGTCGGATGCAAGAAAAGCGACCACAGACGCGATCTCTTGAGCTTGCCCCAGACGACCCAGCGGAATTTGCGTCTGCAAGGCTTCACGCTGTGCCTCGGGCAGTTCGCGGGTCATATCGGTGTCGATGAACCCAGGGGCCACCGAGTTTACCGTAATCGAACGCGAACCGACTTCACGCGCCAGAGCACGGCTGAAACCTTCCAGACCTGCCTTGGCGGCAGCGTAGTTTACTTGGCCTGCGTTGCCCATGGCACCCACAACCGAGCCAATACTGATAATTCGTCCCCAACGGGCTTTGGTCATACCGCGCAAAACGCCCTTGGAGAGGCGGAACAGACTGTTCAGGTTGGTATCGACAACGTCATGCCACTCGTCGTCTTTCATGCGCATCATCAGGTTATCGCGGGTGATGCCGGCATTGTTGACCAGGATCGCCGGCGCACCGAACTGCTCCTGGATGCTCGCCAGCACAGCGGCAACGGATTCGTCGCTGGTGACATTCAGCTCCAGGCCAGTGCCTTGAATACCGTTTTCTTTCAGGGTAGCGGCGATGCGCTCGGCACCCGAAGCGGATGTCGCGGTGCCCACAACAATGGCGCCCTGACGACCCAGTTCCAGGGCGATGGCCTGGCCGATACCGCGGCTCGCACCGGTGACCAGTGCAACTTTACCTTGCAGACTCATGCAAGCTTCTCCTGATTCAGGCCAACGCTGCACGGGCGGCAGCGAAGGCGTCTGGGGTATTGAGGTTGGATGTCGATACGCCTTCGGCGCAGCGTTTGTTCAAGCCTGCCAGCACTTTGCCAGGGCCGCATTCGACCAACTGCGTCGCGCCCTTGGCGGCCAGCGCCTGGACCGATTCAACCCAGCGCACAGGCTTGTAGAGCTGCTCAAGCAGATCGCGCTTGAGGGTCTCAAGATCGGCCGGCACGTTTGCGCTGACGTTTTGTACCACAGGAATCTGTGGTGCCTGCCAGTTGATCGCAGCGATCGACTCGGCGAAACGCTCGGCGGCTGGACGCATCAGCTCGCAATGGGACGGCACGCTGACCGGCAACGGCATGGCGCGCTTGGCACCACGGGCCCTGCAGCCTTCGATGGCGCGTTCGACCGCAGCCTTGGCACCGGCGATCACGACTTGACCCGGAGAGTTGAAATTGACTGCGCTGACCACTTCGCCTTGCGCCGCTTCGGCACAGGCTGCCAGTACGTCAGCATCGTCCAGACCGAGAATGGCAGCCATACCGCCCTGCCCGGCCGGAACGGCTTCTTGCATCAACTGACCGCGACGCTCCACCAGCTTCACCGCGTCGCCCAGACTCAGGCTGCCCGCAGCGACCAGGGCGCTGTACTCGCCCAGGCTGTGACCGGCAACATAAGCCGGACGCGCACCGCCTTCCGCCAGCCACAGACGCCACAAGGCGATCGAGGCGGTCAGAATGGCCGGCTGGGTTTTATCGGTTTGATTGAGTTGCTCTTCCGGCCCTTGCTGGGTCAGTGCCCACAGGTCGTAACCGAGCGCGTCGGATGCTTCTTTGAATGTTTCAAGGACCACCGGATGTTGCGCGCCCAACTCGGCCAGCATGCCGAGGGACTGCGAACCCTGTCCTGGAAAGACGAATGCGAGGGAAGCAGACATGTAACAAGCCCCTAATGATCTTGTCGTCGGAGAATTGACGTCCCGCTTGGGGGACGCAAGAAACTGACAGTTGGATGGCAAATTGAACTGAGCGGTCACATTTAAGCATTGTCCGACGAAAACGCCTAAAGCAACAAATCCTCCAGACGACCGTGAATGCGCTCCGGCAGGTTTTCCTGGATCTCGATCAAGGCTCGCTGAATCGCACTCTGGAAGCCCTGAACCCCTGCCGAACCGTGGCTTTTCACCACAATCCCCTGCAACCCGAGGAAGCTTGCGCCGTTATGCCGAGCAGGCGCCAGATCAGCCTGAAGACGCTTCATCAGCGGCAGCGCCAGAGCGCCCACCATTTTCGATGCGAGATTCTTTTTGAAAAGCGCTTCAATTCGCCCGGCAATCATGGTCGCCAGACCTTCACTGGACTTGAGCAAAATATTGCCGACAAAACCGTCGCACACCACCACATCCGCCTCGCCACGGTACAAACCATCACCTTCGACAAAACCGATGTAGTTGATGCCGCGAGCGCTCTGCAACAAGGTCGCCGCCAGCTTGACCTGCTGATTGCCCTTGATGTCTTCGGTGCCGATGTTCAGCAATGCAACCCGTGGACGAACGATGCCCAGGGTTTGCGCCGCGACCGAACCCATCACCGCAAACTGCAGCAGATGCTCGGCGCTGCAATCGACGTTGGCGCCCAGGTCGAGCAACTGACAATAGCCCTTCTGCGTCGGAATCGCCGCGACCATGGCCGGCCGGTCAATACCCGGCAAGGTCTTGAGCACGAACCGTGACAAGGCCATCAGCGCGCCGGTATTGCCGGCGCTGACGCAGGCCTGAACCTTGCCATCACGCAACAACTCGAGCGCCACACGCATCGACGAGTCCGGCTTGCCGCGCAAGGCCTGGGCAGGCTTTTCGTCCATGGTGATCACTTCGGATGCCGGGGTAATCGACAGGCGCGAGCGATCCACAGCCGATTGGCCAGCGATCAATTCTTCAAGGAGGGAGGGTTGACCGACAAGGGTCAGGTGCAGCGAGGGCGTAGCAATCAGACAAGCAAGGCTGGCCTGAACAATGCTGCGGGGACCGAAGTCCCCGCCCATTGCGTCAATCGCGATGACTTGAGCGGACAAGTGATTACTCGTCAGCGCCCTTGTCGATCACTTTACGGCCACGGTATACGCCTTCTGGCGATACGTGGTGACGCAGGTGAACTTCACCGGTGGTTTTTTCTACAGACAGGGTGCTAGCCTCGAGAGCGTCGTGCGAACGACGCATGTCACGGGCGGAGCGGGATTTTTTGTTCTGCTGAACAGCCATAATTGATTAACTCCTAAACGTTTGGGTCACGCTTTAACTGCGCCAATACACTGAACGGGTTGGACCGCGTTACCTCGTCCTCGCTCGGTTCGGGCTCATCGAGACCCGCCGGCTGCTGGCATTCTTCCGGATGATGAGCAGGCACAATGGGCAAGGCGAGCAGAAGCTCCTCCTCGATCAGTGACTGCAGATCCAAAGGATCTTCGCCCAGTTCCAGCACGTCATAACCTTTCGGCAACGACTGGGTATTCGCACCCTCCTTCACCACAGCATAACTGCATTCGCTGTGGATCGGCAGGGTGACCAGCTCAAGACAACGCTGGCAAACCATTTTGACTTCGGTGTCGATAAAGCTGTGGATTACCACAGACTTACGTTCATCTCGTTCAAAAACGAATTTAGCCTGCACCGTACCGACATTGTCGGAAAGCGGGTCGCAGAGTCTCTCCAAATCGGCCAGCAGCAGTTCACCTTGAAGGGTGGTGCCACGGTCAGCCAATTTGCGCGGGTCAACGTGAGGTGGAATCGGGTCATTCAACATAGGCGCAGCATTATAGGGATGCACCCAGCCATGTCAAAGGAAATTCAGCCCTGTCCGTCACCTGGAAGCCTCGCTAGAATTCGCGCCTGTCTTCTGGAGATGCACATGCTGCCTTTATTACTCGCTTCAAGCTCAGTGTATCGCCGGGAATTGCTGGCCCGCTTGCAGCTGCCGTTCACCTGCAGCTCGCCGGACATCGACGAAAGTCATCGGCCGAATGAGGCCGCCGTCGAACTGGTAAAGCGCCTCGCCGAAGAAAAAGCCCGGGCTCTTGCCGGCAGCCACCCCGCCCATCTGATTATCGGCTCCGATCAGGTCGCGGCGCTCGGCGAGCGCATTATCGGCAAACCCCACACCTTCGAAAAGGCTCGCGAGCAGTTGCTGGCCTCAAGCGGCGCCAGCGTAACCTTTCTGACCGGCCTGGCCCTGCTCAATAGCCAGACGGGACACTGCCAGGTCGACTGCGTGCCGTTCACCGTGCACATGCGCACACTCGACACCGCACGCATCGAACGCTACCTGCGCGCCGAACAGCCCTACGATTGCGCTGGCAGCTTCAAGGCAGAAGGTTTGGGGGTGAGCCTGTTTCAGCGCACCGAAGGCCCTGACGCCACCAGCCTGATCGGCCTGCCGCTGATTCGCCTGATCGACATGTTGCTCGCTGAAGGCGTGCAAATACCCTGACGGCTGTCGAGTCTTTCACCGATCTTGAGGACGCCATCGCCGGCAAGCCGGCTCCTACAAGGGAACGCCCCAATCTGCGCCGCAACAAAATCCTGTAGGAGCCAGCTTGCTGGCGATGTGAACGGCGCGGTGTATCAGGAACGCTGCCATCGCCAGCAAGCCGGCTCCTACAGGATGTGGGCGCCAACAAAAAACCGGCCACTTGGGCCGGTTTTTTTATGTAGCCGGAAGAATCAGCGCAGCGACGGACCCTGGAAGCCCATCCACATCGCCAACTGCTCAGCCACGCTGGCACCCAGTTTCTTCGAGAAGCGATCGAACGGCGATTCCTGAACGGTGAAGTCCACCAGCTCTTTCTCGCCAATCACATCACGCGCCACCGAACTGGCATTCCCCAGACCATCGATCAGCCCCAGCGGCAGCGCCTGCTCACCGGACCAGACCAACCCGGAGAACAACTCCGGATGCTCTTTATCCTTGAGTCGGTCGCCACGACCCGTCTTGACGCTGTTGATGAACTGCTGGTGCGTCGTATCGAGCACGCCCTGCCAGAACCGGGTTTCCTCAGGCTTCTGCGGCTGGAACGGATCGAGGAACGACTTGTGCTCGCCCGACGTATAAGTCCGACGCTCGACACCCAGCTTCTCCATAGTGCCGACAAACCCGTAACCCGCTGCCGTCACACCAATGGAACCCACCAGGCTCGCCTTGTCGGCGTAAATCTGATCCGCCGCACTGGCGATGTAATAAGCACCGGAAGCCCCCAGATCGGAGATTACCGCGTAAACCTTGGTGTCCGGGTTCAAGCCGCGCAACCGGCGAATCTCGTCATACACGTAGCCGGACTGCACCGGACTGCCGCCCGGACTGTTGATGCGCAGGATGACACCCTTGACCTTCTTATCTTCGAAGGCGGCACGCAGGCTGCCGACGATGTTGTCAGCGCTGGCGGGCTCCTTGTCGGCGATCATGCCCGTCACTTCGATCAGCGCGGTGTAATTGGCGCTGCGAGTGGCGGCTTTCTCCATGTCCATCAGCGGCGTGAACAGAACCAACGCGCCAAACAGGTACACAAAGGTCAGCAACTTGAAGAAAATCCCCCAGCGACGCGACCGGCGCTGCTCCTGCACGCTGGCGAGCAGGGTCTTTTCCAGCAGCTTCCAGCTTTTTTCGTCACCGCTCTCTGCGCTCGGCTTGGCGGGCGCTTTCCATTCGTCGGTCATGGCCATCTACCCCGGCAAAAACGTATTAAGCCCGCTGACTCAGCCAGGCATGCAATTCTGAAAAACGATCAATAGCCAGCGCCGGCTCGAACAATTTCAGCGCTTCAATCGATTGCGCGCCGTAGCTGACCGCCACCGAATCCATGCCGGCGTTGCGCGCCATCTGCAGGTCGAATGACGAATCACCGACCATCAACGCTTGCTCCGGACGAACTTCGCAATGGGCGAGGATCTGCTCAAGCATCAGAGGATGGGGTTTGCTGGCGGTTTCGTCGGCGGCACGGGTGATGTCGAAATAATCTTCCCAGCCGTGCGACTTCAGCACCCGATCCAGTCCGCGACGCGCCTTGCCGGTGGCAACCGCTAAATGATAGCCCTCGGCGCGGAACGCCTCCATCGACTCGACGACCCCTTCGAACAACGGCGAAGGCACCGCTTCCGACGCGATGTAGTGGTCCGCATAATGCTCGCGAAACGCCACCAGTTTGGTATCGCTGATCTCGGGGTACAGCGTGCGAATCGCTTCCGGCAGGCCCAGGCCGATGATGCCTTTGACAGCAAAGTCATCGCGCAACTGAAAACCGGAACGCTCGGACGCAACGTGCATTGCTTCGACAATCCGACCAATGGAATCAGCCAGCGTGCCGTCCCAATCGAAAATCAGCAGTTTGTAATCAGAGGGGTGCACTCAGGCGCTCCACAGTCTTGGCCCACATCTCGTCGACAGGCGCCTGCAACTTCAGTTCGCCGCCATCCGGCAGCGGCACGGTCAGCATGTACGCATGCAGGAACAGGCGTTTGCCGCCCAGATCGCGAATTTCCTTGCTGAAATCGTCATCGCCGTACTTGGTGTCGCCAGCAATGCAATGCCCGGCGTGCAAAGTGTGAACGCGAATCTGGTGAGTTCGGCCAGTGATCGGCTTGGCCTCGATCAGAGTGGCAAAGTCGCCGAATCGACGCAGTACCTTGAACACGGTCACCGACTCCTTGCCCTCCTCCTCGTCGACCTCGACCATCCGCTCGCCGGAACGCAGATTGCTCTTGCCCAGCGACGCACGGACCTGCTTGATCGATGCCGCCCAGTTGCCGCGAACCAGCGCCATGTAGCGCTTGTCCACGCCATCACCGCGCAAGGCCGTGTGCAAGTGACGCAGCATGCTGCGTTTCTTGGCGATCATCAGCAGGCCGGAGGTGTCACGGTCAAGGCGGTGAACCAGCTCGAGCTCCTTGCAATCCGGACGCAACTGACGAAAGGCTTCGATCACGCCGTAAGTCAGGCCGCTGCCGCCGTGAACCGCAATGCCGCAAGGCTTGTTGATCACGATCAGCGCTTTGTCTTCATAGACAATCGAGGCTTCAAGTCGCTGCAGCAAGCCCTGGGCCAGCGGCACAGGTTCGTCGCGTTCAGGCACGCGAACCGGCGGCACGCGCACGATATCGCCCGCCTGCAGCTTGTATTCGGGCTTGATCCGGCCTTTGTTCACTCGCACTTCGCCTTTACGCAAAATGCGGTAAATCAAGGTCTTGGGCACGCCTTTGAGCCGAGCGAGAAGGAAGTTATCAATACGTTGGCCGGCATATTCCGGCGAGACCTCAAGCAGTTGTACGCCTGGGGTCGAGGGGGCAGTAGTCGTCATGGCGCGGATGATATCAATTTTTTATGGAATTGAAGCACTTAATCATTACTGCTATAGTCGCGAACGCCGCCAAAAGCGGCCTGGACAGCGGACAAACGGTCAAAAACCGGCCCTGACCAATGCAATTCACCAGGACGCGAGGCCGTCCTACGGCGCTTTCGCTACGTAACGGTGGAGTTTGCAGGTGTAACGAGCGCAGGTGACATGAGGCCTGAATCACGCCGCAAAGCAGAGTTTTCACTCGCTACGCGAGCCCATATTCACGGCCAGTTCACAAAGTGCAGTCAGCTGCGAATGACCCCGAGCGAACGCTTCGGAAACAACGCCTAAATTAGCCATGATGCGTGACCTCCCCTTTCGGAGCTCACGGTAAATGCCAACCCGCTGCGGATTCTGCGCGCGGCAGCACCCGAATTATCAGGGATACGTGTAGGGTGGAGATGCACAACCGCTGGACTGTGTAGCAATAGGCTTTATCAAGACGCTTCATCTCGTCCACAGCCGCCGGTTGATTCCTCCTCCTGACTGAGTGCTTAAGTAGCCACAGCAAGCAGGACGCGTACGTCGCGACGAAGGCCCACATTGGCCGGACTTCGCTAGACACGGGAATGGCCAACCACTCCCGACGCACCTGACACCGACCATGAGAAGTCGTGTGTGCCGAACGCCGTTTCCGGCAGCCCGGAAACCGACGGTACTACATGAAAAGAATGCTGATTAACGCAACTCAACCCGAAGAGTTGCGTGTTGCACTGGTAGATGGCCAACGCCTCTACGACCTGGACATCGAATCCGGTGCACGCGAGCAGAAGAAGGCCAACATCTATAAAGGCCGGATTACTCGCATCGAACCAAGCCTTGAGGCTGCCTTTGTCGATTTCGGCTCCGAGCGCCACGGCTTCCTGCCCCTCAAAGAAATCTCCCGCGAATACTTCAAGAAAGCCCCTGAAGGCCGCGTCAACATCAAAGACGTCCTGAGCGAAGGCCAGGAAGTCATCGTTCAGGTCGAAAAAGAAGAACGTGGCAACAAGGGCGCAGCCCTGACCACCTTCATCAGCCTGGCCGGTCGTTACCTGGTTCTGATGCCGAACAACCCGCGTGCCGGCGGTATCTCCCGTCGCATCGAAGGTGAAGAGCGCAACGAACTGCGTGAAGCCCTGAACGGTCTGGTTGCACCGGCCGACATGGGTCTGATCGTGCGCACTGCCGGCTTGGGCCGCAGCAGCGAAGAAATGCAGTGGGACCTCGATTACCTGCTGCAACTCTGGACCGCCATCAAAGAAGCCTCGCTGGATCGCTCCGCGCCGTTCCTGATCTACCAGGAAAGCAACGTGATCATCCGCGCCATCCGCGATTACCTGCGCCAGGACATCGGCGAAGTGCTGATCGACAGCGTTGAAGCCCAGGACGAAGCCCTGACCTTCATCCGCCAGGTGATGCCGCAGTACGCCAGCAAGATCAAGCTGTACGAAGACAGCGTTCCGCTGTTCAACCGTTTCCAGATCGAAAGCCAGATCGAGACCGCTTTCCAGCGCGTCGTCGAGCTGCCTTCCGGTGGTTCCATCGTTATCGATCCGACCGAAGCCCTGGTGTCCATCGACATCAACTCGGCGCGCGCCACCAAAGGCAGCGACATCGAAGAAACCGCCCTGCAGACCAACCTTGAAGCTGCCGAAGAAATCGCCCGTCAGTTGCGCTTGCGCGACATCGGCGGCCTGATCGTCATCGACTTCATCGACATGACCCCTGCCAAGAACCAGCGCGCCGTGGAAGAGAAAGTCCGCGAATGCCTGGAAGCCGACCGCGCTCGCGTGCAAGTTGGCCGTATCTCGCGCTTCGGCCTGCTGGAAATGTCCCGTCAGCGCCTGCGTCCATCGCTCGGCGAAAGCAGCGGCATCGTTTGCCCGCGTTGCAACGGCACCGGCATCATCCGTGATGTTGAATCGCTGTCGCTGGCAATCCTGCGTCTGATCGAAGAAGAAGCCCTGAAAGACCGCACCGCCGAAGTTCGCGCACAAGTGCCGATTCCGGTCGCAGCCTTCCTGCTTAACGAAAAACGCAACTCGATCACCAAGATCGAACTGCGCACCCGTGCCCGCATCGTCATTCTGCCGAACGATCACCTCGAAACGCCGCACTTCGAAGTTCAGCGCCTGCGTGATGACAGCCCGGAAGCCAGCATCAACCAGTCCAGCTACGAAATCGCTGCTGCCGCTGCCGAAGTCGAAGAAGTCCAGCCAGCCGCTGCGACCCGCACCCTGGTTCGCCAGGAAGCCGCGGTCAAGACTGCGCCGGCCCGCGCCAACGCTCCGGTACCAACCGAAGTCGTCGCCGCACCGGTTGCTGCACCGGCCGCCGCGCCAGAGCCAAGCCTGTTCAAAGGCCTGGTGAAGTCGCTGGTCAGCCTGTTCGCCACCAAAGAAGAGCCTGCTGCTCCGGTTGTGGTTGAAAAACCAGCGACCACCGAGCGCCCGGCCCGTAACGAAGAGCGTCGCAACGGTCGTCAGCAGAGCCGCAACCGTAACGGTCGCCGCGATGAAGAGCGTAAGCCTCGCGAGGAACGTGCACCGCGTGAAGAACGCGCACCACGTGAGCCACGTGAAGCCCGTGAAGAAACCCCGGCAGTTGCTCGCGAAGAACGTGCTCCACGTGAAGAGCGCGCACCACGCGCCCCTCGCGAAGAACGTGCACCGCGCGCGCCTCGTGAAGATCGCAAGCCACGTGGCGAGCGTGAAGAACGCGTTCGTGAACTGCGTGAACCGCTGGACGCCGCCGCTCCGGCTGCTGCCGCTACTACCGCTGCTGCTGAAGAGCGTCCAGCTCGTCAGCCACGTGAAGAGCGTGCGCCACGTCCACCGCGTGAAGAGCGTCAACCACGCGCCGAGCAAGCCGCTGCCGCCGTTGCTGAAGAAGAGCTGACCGGCAACGAAGAGCAACTGCAGGAAGACGGTCAGGAAGGCGCCGAAGGCGATCGTCCACGCCGCCGCTCCCGTGGCCAGCGTCGTCGCAGCAACCGTCGCGAGCGTCAACGCGATGCCAACGGCAACGTGATCGAAGGTTCGGAAGAATCCGAATCCGCCGAAGGTAACGAAGGCGCCGAAGCACCAAGCGCTGCCGATCTGGCCGCAGGCCTGGCTGTTACCGCAGCCGTTGCCAGCACCGTGATCAGCGCTCCGGCCGAAGCACAGGCCAACGAGCAAGCCGAACGCGCCACTGCCGCCACACTGGAAACTGCTCCAGTCGAAGCGCCAGTCGTTGAAGCGACCACGCCTGTAGAAGTAACTGCTGCTCCGGAAGTCGAAGTGGCTCCGGTTCGTGAAGCACAGCCTGAAGTCGAAGCTGCCGCCGAGCCTGCCGTCGTTGCTGAAACGCCTGCCGTGGTTGCAGAGCCGGTTGTTGAAACCGTCGCTGAAACCGTAACCGAAACCGTTCGTGAAGTTCGCGAAGAGCAAACCGCTTTCAACTGGGTTGCCGAGCCGGTAGCGGTCGAAACGCCAGCGCCAGTTGCTGAAGTTGCGGTTGTCGAGCCTGTTGTTGTGGCTGCCGAACCAGAAGTGGCTCCGGTTGTTGAAGCCCCTGTTGTCGCCGAAGTGGCTGCACCAGTGGTTGAAGCTGCCCCGGCCAGTGCCCTGACACCAAGTGGCCGCGCACCTAACGACCCGCGTGAAGTGCGTCGTCGCAAGCGTGAAGAAGAGCGCCTGCAGAAGGAAGCCGAACTGGCTGCCGCTGCTGCTCCGGCCGCTGTCGAAGTGGCACCGGTTGTTGCTGAGGTCGTCGAGGCTGCTCCTGCCCCGGCTGCTGAAGTGGCTGCCGAGCCAGCTGACTCCGTGATCGACGAAGCTCCACGCTCCGTTCAGGAAGCGGTAGAGCAACACGAGCAAGCCCAGGAAAAAGAGCACGAGCCTAAACCTCTCGTCTGATTCCATCGGCCACTAAAAAGCCCCGCCTGGTAACCCAGGCGGGGCTTTTTTTATGTCTCCGAATACACCGTCCCCTGTAGGAGCGAGCCTGCTCGCGATGGCGCAAGCTGATCCACCGCCATCGCGAGCAGGCTCGCTCCTACAGGGGATTTATGCAGGTTTGAAGATCAGTGATTCAGGCACATCCACATCCCACAACACCCCGGCATCCTCCACCCCCACCTCAACCACCCGCGCCGACGCAAACAACGGCTTGGCCCCACGATCACCCGACAACGCCATCAAACCCGGTCCAAACATACGCCCGAAACCAACCGGATGCCCGTACTCGCCATTCATCACCGGTACGCTAATCCCATCATCAGAAATCCCCGCCAACACCTGCTCAACCGTCGACGGCAGAATGAACGGCATATCCCCCAACACAATCAACCAGCCACCGAGTTGCGGACACGCAGCCACCCCAGCCGCAATGCTGTCGCCCATACCGGAGGATTCCACCAACACAATCTCGAAACCATACGCCTGAGCCATACGAGCCACTTGCGGGCGATCTGCAGTCGTCACCAGAACGCGCTTCTCAAGACTGGCCGGCAAACTCACCAGCACCTGCTCGATCACCGAACGAACGGCGCCATCGCGCCCCGTACAGTCAGCCAACAACTTGTCCCTGTCGGCCCCCGCCACCTGTCGAAACCGAGTGCCCTGCCCCGCCGCCAACACGATGACGCCGATTGGCCCGCTCATGCCTCCTCCTGCAACGGCTTCTTCTGTTTCAGCTCGACGCCGTTCTTGATCGCGACAATTTCCGCCAGCAGCGACAAGGCGATTTCCGCCGGGGAATGACTGCCGATGTGCAGACCGATCGGGCCGTGCAAGCGCTCGATGGCCTCTTGGGACAAGCCTAGCTGAGCGAGGTTTTCCCGGCGCTTCAGGCTGTTGACCCGCGAACCCAGCGCGCCGACGTAAAACGCCCTGGAATCGAGCGCCGTCAGCAACGCCATGTCATCCAGGCGCGGATCGTGGGTCAGCGCGACGATGGCCGTGCGTTCGTCGGTCTGGATGTTCAGCACCGCTTCGTCCGGCATACCGGATACGAAGCGCCCGTGCTGTTCTTCCCAGCCGTAGACGAACTCGGTGCGTGGATCGCAGATCAGCACTTCGAAATCCAGCAGCCGCGCCATCTCGGCAACATAACGGGACAATTGCCCCGCGCCGATCAGCAACAACCGCCAACGCGGACCGTAAATGGCGCGCAACGTGGTGCCGTCAAAACTCAGCGCATCGTTCTTGGTCGCCGGCTGCAACGTCACTTCACCGCTCGCGATATCCAGCGAGCGCGCCGTGATTTCATGGGCCTCGCAACTCGCCAGCAACCCGGCAACCCAAGCCGGGTCGCCGACTCGCTCCTCGGTCAGACGCAACGTGCCGCCACACGGCAAACCAAACCGTGCGGCCTCCTCGCGAGTAACGCCGTAAGTGATCAACTGCACCGGCGGCCCGTCAGCCGGAATCCGGCCATCGTGCAGCCGGGCGATCAAGTCATCCTCGACACAACCACCGGACACCGAACCGATCACCACCCCGTCTTCGCGCAAGGCCAACATCGCGCCCGGCGCCCGGGGCGCGGTGCCCCAGGTCTGGACCACGCTGTACAACACCACTCGCTGACCGGCGCGGCGCCATTCCAGCACGCTGCGCAGGACATTCAGATCGACGCTGTCCATCAAGCCTCGGCCTTCTGCCAACCTTGCAATTGATAACGAACCGGCAAGTTGCGGATGCGTTTGCCGGTGGCGGCGAAAATCGCATTGCACAGTGCCGGCGCAATCGGCGGCACGCCAGGTTCACCGACACCACCCAACGGCACCACGCCCGGCGGCGTGACCAGATGCACGGCGACTTCCTTCGGCGCCAGGGACATGCGCGCCACTTCGTACATGTGGAAGTTGTCTTGCTGGACCTTGCCGTCCTTGAAACTGATCTCGCCCAACACCGCGTTGCCCAGCCCCATCACGCAAGCGCCTTCGAACTGCGAACGAATTCGCTCCGGGTTGATCTGCGGACCGCAATCCACCGCAATATCGGCCTTGTGCACGATCAACGTGCCGTCATCTTTGACTTCGACCTCGATCACCGCCGCCACGTAAGTGACGAAGCTGTAATGCACCGCCAGTCCCAGGCCTCGGCCCTTCGGCAACTCTCGCCCCCAACCCGCGGCTTTCGCGGCGGTTTCAAGGACGGTGCGCATGCGCCCGGTGTCGATCGGATAGCGTTCGGGCGACTCGCCGTAGTTCCACTCTTCACTCAACGTACGCGGATCGATCTGACGGTCCGGGCCGAGCAATTTGATCTGGTACTTGAGCGGATCCTGTTTGGCCTTGTGCGCCAACTCATCGACAAAGCACTGGATCGCGAAGCCGTGAGGAATGTTCGACACCGAGCGATACCAGCCGACCCGCGTATGAATCGCCGCTTCCGGGTTCTCCAGGCGCACGTTGGGGATCGCGTAAGCCATGTTGGTGAAGCCCATGCCCAGCTCGAAAGCGGCCTCATGGTTCATGCCCGGCGCGAACAGCGCGGTGATACTCGGCGCTACCGTGCGGTGCAACCAACCCGACGGCAGGCCGTCCTTGTTCAGGCTGGCCTTCAGGTATTCAGCCGAGACGGTGTGGAAATACGAACAGTGGATGTCGTCTTCACGAGTCCATTGCACCCGCACCGCCTTACCGGGGAATTCCTTGGCGAGGATCGCCGCTTCGATGATGAAGTCCGGCTTGGACTTGCGGCCGAAACCGCCGCCGAGCAGGGTGACGTGGAAGGTAACGTTATCGAACGGAATGCCCAGGCGTTCGCCGATTCGTTCACGGGTGACCTGCGGCGCCTGGCTTGGCGCCCAGGCTTCGCACACGCCATCCTTGAAACGGGCGATGGCGACCATTGGTTCCATCGGCGCTTGCGTCAGGTGCGGCAGATAGTAAGAGGCTTCGAGGGTGCTGTCGGCGCCGCTCATGGCCTGGTCGATGTTGCCGGTATTGCGCACCACTTTGCCGGGTTTGAGCGACGCCGCTTCAATTTCCTTGCGGTAGGCGATCGAGTCGTAACTGGCGTTGGGGCCGTCGTCCCATTCGATTTTCAGCGCGTCGCGGCCCTTGATCGCCGCCCAGGTATTGCTGGCCACCACCGCCACGCCGCCCAACGGCTGAAACTCCGAGGGCAGCGGACGGCCTTCGATCTGGATGACTTTGACCACCCCGGGGACTTTCAGCGCAGCGCTGTCATCCACGGATTTGGCCTTGCCGCCGTACACCGCCGGACGTGCAATTGCAGCGTAAAGCATGCCGTCGATATGCACGTCGGCACCGTAGATCGCGCGGCCGTTGACGATGTCAGCACCGTCGATGGCCTTGGTGCCTTCCTTGCCGATGTAGCGGAATTCTGACGGATCCTTGAGCCGCAGGCTGTCACGTGCCGGCACCGCCAGCGCACCGGCAGCGACGGCGAGCGCGCCGTAACCCAGTTCACGACCGCTCGGTTTATGGATGACTTTGTGCAATTGCGCGTGGCACTCGCCGACCGGGACTTTCCACTGTTCGGCGGCTGCCTGTTCGAGCATGGTCCGTGCGGCGGCACCGCAGCGGCGCATCGGCTCGTACCAGTGGCGCATGCTGCGCGAACCGTCGGTGTCCTGGTTGCCGAAGCGCACTTCATCGCCCGGCGCCTGTTGCACTTTCACCAGCGCCCAGTCGGCTTCAAGTTCATCGGCCACGACCATGGTCAGGCTGGTGCGTACGCCCTGCCCCATTTCCGAACGGTTGCAAACCACGGTCACGGTGCCATCCGCAGCGATGCTGACGTACACCTTCGGATCATCGATCCAGCCGTTGGGCATGCCGTCGGCGCCGAATTTCTTTTCCTTCTCGGCTGCGAACGCGTCCTGCCAGCCCCAACTCGCGGCGACCACCAGCGCACTGGTGGCACCGACGCCTTTGAGGAAGCCGCGACGGCTGATGTTACTCAGGGCGAAATCATTCGGGAACTGGCTCATGCCTTGGCTTCCTTCAGGTGAGTGGATGCCTGGCGGATGGCAGTCTTGATGCGGTTGTAGGTGCCGCAACGGCAAATATTGCCGACCATCGCCTCTTCGATCTGTTCGTCGCTCGGGTTCGGGTTGGTCTTGAGCAATGCCGTGGCGGACATGATCTGCCCGCCCTGGCAGTAACCGCACTGGGCGACGGCGGTGTCGAGCCAGGCTTGCTGGACGATTTGCCCGACCGGGTCGGCGTGCAGGTTGTCGATGGTGCTGACGTTCTGGCCGACTACCGAGCCGATCGGCGTGATGCAACTGCGCGCCGGGGCGCCTTCGATGTGAATGGTGCAGGCGCCGCACAGGCCCATGCCGCAGCCGAACTTGGTGCCGTTGTAACCGGCCACGTCGCGGATGGCCCAGAGCAGCGGCATGTCCTCGGTGACATCGAGTTGATGGTCTTGACCATTTAGTTTCAGGGTAATCATGGGCACGCCCGCATAGTGGTATGGGTTATGGGGTCGAGCAATCTGCCGCTGGGGGATTAGCGGTTGGCATCACGCAGATCGACTCAGGCTAATGAGGCTCTCTTATGCGGACGGAGATGTCTGCATCGGGCCCTTGGTGGAGCAAATGCTTGCATCGTTAGGGGGCTAAGTTAACCCAGCATTAACAAAAAAGCCCTGCACAATCGAAGATGTGCAGGGCTTTGAGATCAGCCTTGAAAGCGTAGCCTCAATACTGATTGGGCTCCATTTCCAGATCGACATGGAAGCGTTCTGAAATGTCTTTTTGGATGCGCTGTGCCAGGTTCAGCAACTGCAGACCGGTCGCGGCCCCGTAGTTGACCAGCACCAGCGCCTGCAATTTATGCACGCCCGCGTCGGCCTCGCGAAAACCTTTCCACCCTGCCCGCTCGATCAGCCAGCCCGCGGCCAGTTTCATCTGCCCGTCGGGTTGCGCGTAAGCCACCAGGTCCGGGTATTCGCCTTTGAGCCGAGCGACCAGTGCAGCCGGGACCAAGGGATTTTTGAAGAAGCTGCCGGCGTTACCGAGCACCGCCGGGTCCGGAAGCTTTTCGTTGCGGATGCTGCAAATCGCCTGGCTGACGTCGGTGGCGGTCGGGTGATCGATGCCTTGCTCGGTCAGACGCTGACGCACCGGGCCGTACTCCAGATGCAAGTGCTCGGCACGGTCCAGGGCGAAACGAACCCTCAGGATCAACCAGCGCCCCGGTTCCTGTTTGAACAGGCTGTCGCGGTAGGCGAAGTTGCATTCGGCCAGCGTGAAGTCGCGTAGCTCGCCAGTCTGGCGGTCCAGCGCGGTCAGGCCGGCGAACACGTCCTTGATCTCCACGCCATAGGCGCCAATGTTCTGCATCGGTGCCGCGCCGACGGTGCCGGGGATCAGGCTGAGGTTTTCCAGACCCGACAACCCCTGCGCCAGGGTGTGTTGCACGAACGGATGCCAAGGCTCGCCGGCCTCGGCTTCGATGACGACCTTGCTGCCGTCGTCGCTCAAAATGCGAATCCCGCGGGTGGCCATGCGCAGCACCAGCGACTGGATGTCGGCGGTCAGCAGCAGGTTGCTGCCACCACCGATCACCAGCAGCGGCACGTCATGCTCCACCGCATAGGCCAGCGCCTCGCGCACGTCGGCATCGCTGTGAGCCTCGGCAAACAATCGGGCCTGAACGTCCACGCCAAAGCTGTTGTAAGGCTTGAGCGAAACCTGAGGCTGAACCTGCAAACTCATAACCGGCCCTTCAATTCGATCACCAGTCGATCACAGGCACTTTCGATCAAGTCGAGCACCTGCTCAAAGCCTTGATTGCCATCGTAGTAAGGGTCCGGCACTTCATCGAGTGGCGACTGGTAGCGGCGCAGGAACAGGTCCAGTTCGGCCTTGCACCTGGCAGGTTGCAGGTCCTGGAGGTTGCGCAGGTTGCTGTTGTCCATCGCGAGGATCAGGTCGTAAGTCGCGAAATCGGCGCGGCTCACTTGCTGGGCGCGCTGCATCGACAGGTCGTAACCGCGCAGCTTGGCCGCGGCCTGGCTGCGTTTGTCCGGAGCCCTGCCGACGTGCCAGTCGCCGGTGCCGGCGGAGGCGACTTCGACTTGATCGGCCAGCCCCGCTTCGCGCAATTTGTGCCGCAGCACACCTTCAGCCGTGGGTGAACGGCAGATGTTGCCCAGGCAAACGAACAAAACCCGCATCAGGCCTCCAGCAGGCGACGAACGCGCTCGAGGTCTTCAACCGTATCGACGCCGGTGGGCGGTGCGATCAGCGCGTCGGCGACGTGAATCCGCACGCCGTGCCACAGCGCACGCAGCTGTTCCAGGGATTCGGTGTTTTCCAGCCAGCACGGACCCCAGCTGACGAAGTCATGCAGGAAACCGGCGCGGTAGGCATAGATGCCAATGTGGCGGCGATACGGCACGCCTTCCGGCAACACGTCGCGAGTTTTCGCGAACGCGTCCCGGGCCCAAGGCAACGTCGCACGACTGAACGTCAGCGCCAGGCCATTGAGGTCGCTGACCACCTTGACCACGTTGGGGTTGAACAGGGTTTCGACATCTTCGATCGGCTCGGCCAGCGTGGCCATGCGCGCTTCGGTGTGGGCTGCGAGGTTGGCCGCGACCTGATCGATCACGCTTGGCGGGATCAGCGGTTCGTCACCCTGCACGTTGACCACAATCGCGTCGGACGCCAGACCGAGTTTTGCGGCGACTTCGGCCAAACGGTCCGTGCCTGAATTGTGGTCTTCGCGGGTCAGCACCACGTCGGCACCAAACGCGATGCACGCCTCGACAATGCGCGCATCGTCAGTGGCAACCACCACACGCTCGGCGCTGCTTTTGCACGCTTGTTCCCAGACGTGCTGGATCATCGGCTTGCCGGCGATCAGCAGCAGCGGTTTGCCCGGCAGGCGGGTCGAGGCGTAACGCGATGGAATGACAACGGTAAAGGCTGTGGTCATTTATCCAGACGCTCGTCGGTGGTCAGCGTGCGAGCTTCGGTTTCGAGCATCACCGGGATGCCGTCGCGAATCGGGTACGCCAGGCCGGCGCCCTTGCTGATCAGCTCGGTTTTGTCGGCGCTGAGCTTGAGCGGGCCTTTGCAGACCGGGCAAGCGAGGATGTCGAGCAATTTGGTGTCCATGAGCATTCCCTGGATATAAACGGTTTAAGGCAAAAGTCGAGCCGGCAACAGGCGCATCAACTGCGTATCGAACCAGGCCACGAAGGCCGGCGATGGCGCAGCATCGACCGCCAGGTACCACCAATCGGCGGCGGCGAAGGCACGGCACTTCACCGCGTCCTTTTCGGTCATCACCAAAGGCAATGACGGTGTGAAATTCAAGGCCTGCACGCTGTACTCGGCGTGGTCGGCAAATGCATGCGGGACTGGCTGCCAGTGTAGCGTTTCGAGGGTCGTGAAGAAACGCTGCGGATTGCCGATCCCGGCCACGGCGTGCAGCGCCTGGCCTGCGGGAAAGTGGTCGAGGGGACGGCGTTCGCCGCTGTGCAAGTTGACCAGTTCCGTGGGTTGCAGCTGGAAGGCAAAACCGTTGTCGCGATCATCGGTGGCGCCGTTGTACAGCACCGCATCAACGCTTTGCAGTCGTTCGACCGGTTCGCGCAACGGTCCCGCCGGCAGGCAGCGCTGGTTGCCCAGGCCTCGGGCGGCGTCAATCAGCACCAGTTCAAGGTCGCGGGCCAAACGGTAATGTTGCATGCCATCATCGGAGAGGATCAGGTCCAGAGGTTCGCTCGCCAGCAGCGCTTTGACCGCACTGCTGCGATCCGGATCGATCATCAACGGAACGCCGGTACGCTGGACGATCAGTAGCGGTTCATCGCCAGCGATGTCGGCGCTTTGATCGGCCTCGACGCGCCATGGCAGTTGCGGCGGTTTGGCGCCATAACCACGGCTGACCACGCCGACCCGCAAGCCGCTGCGCTGACAATGCTGGATCATCCACAGAATCAGCGGCGTCTTGCCGGTGCCGCCCACCGTGATGTTGCCGACGACGATCAGCGGCACCGGTGGCTGATAAATCTCGCCCTCACCCGCCAGAAAGCGTTTGCGCTTGTTCATGACCACGCGTCGGTACAGCCACTCCAGCGGCTGCAACAGCTTCAGGGCCGGATGACCTTGGTACCACGCGGCGAGCAAGCGATCGGACATGGCCATCAGGGCGCGGGCTGCGCCGCCTCGACAGTGGTCATGCGCAGGTGACTGAAGCCGAGTTTGCCGGCGGCGTCCATGGCGGTGATGACCGACTGATGCTGGGTCTTGCCATCCGCACTGATCGACAGCGGCAGGTTGGTGTCACCGTTGGATTCTTTTTGCAACGCGTCCATGAGCGCGGTCAGATCGTTCTTCTGCAAGACCTGATTGTTCACCGAGAACACGCCTTCGGCGCTGATGGCCACGTCCAGGTGTTTGACCTGCTGGTCTTCGGCAGGCGAACCGCTGACCGCTTCGGGCAGATCGACGCGCAACTGGGTTTCACGGGTGAAGGTAGTGGTCACGACGAAAAACAGCAGCAGGATAAACACCACGTCGATCAGCGACGCGAGGTTGATGTCGACCGTTTCCCGCGGTTTGCGGCGGAATTTCACGCTTTTTTGCCCTCGGTCAGGTCCACGTCACGATCACCCTGCACCACCTCGACCAGCTTGATCGCTTCCTGCTCCATACCCACCACCAGCTCATCGATGCGGCGTTGCAGGAAACGGTGGAAAAATACCGCCGGGATACCGACCATCAGACCAGCAGCCGTGGTGATCAAGGCCTTCGAAATACCACCGGCCAACACGGCGGCATTGGTGCCCATGCCCGTCCCCATGAACGCACTGAAAATATCGATCATGCCCAGCACGGTGCCGAGCAAACCCAGCAACGGCGCCATGGCAGCGATGGTGCCCAGCGCATTGATGTAGCGTTCGAGTTCGTGAATCACCCGCGCGGCGGCTTCTTCGATGCACTCTTTCATGATCTCGCGACCATGTCTGGAGTTGGCCAGGCCCGCCGCCAGAATCTCGCCCAATGGCGAATTGGCGCGCAATTCCTTGAGTTTTTCTTTATTGAGTTGCTTGTCCTTGATCCACACCCAGACCTGCCCGAGCAAGTGCTCCGGGGTCACACGACTGGCGCGCAGGGTCCAGAGACGCTCGGCGACGATCGCCATGGCCGCGATGGAACTCAGAATGATCGGCAGCATCATCCAGCCGCCGGATTTGACCAATTCCCACACAGTGACAGTCCCCTCGAAAAAGTGCGCCACTCTAACATAGGGGGTCGATGCACCGAAGACCGTGATGTCGCATCCGGTCGGGCTTTCATAACTCGCGGTTATTGTGTGGAACGCCAGAAACGCCGTTCTTGACGCATCGTCCACGGCGGATGGAAGCGTCCGAGGTGCAGACGGATGGCGCCCTGTTCGGCGCTGTCATGGATTTCCATACCGCGTTTTTTATAACGGGCCATGACCGTGGGGTGCGGGTGACCGAACGAATTGCCGTTGCCGCGAGAGATCAACACGGCTTTGGGTTGCAACGCAGTGAGCAATGCCATCGATGACGAGCTGCGGCTACCGTGGTGCGGCGCCTGCAACCAATCGGTGGGCACTGCGAGCGGGCTGTCGAGCAGGGCGCGCTCGGCGGCGCTGTCGATGTCTCCGGTCAGCAATAATCGCTCGCCATTGGCTTCGATTTGCAGCACGCAGGATTTTTGATTGCGGTCCGTGGCCGAAGGCCATTGCCAGAGCTGAAACCTCACGCCGTCCCAGGACCATTGCCGGCCACTCTCGCAGGCATCGGCGTGCAATTCGGCGGGCAGCGCCAAGGGATCACCGCTGAGCACCAGCTTTATCGGCAAACCATTGGCAACCGCTCGCGCACCACCAGCGTGATCGGCGTCGGCATGGCTGATCAACATCAGGTCGAGTTCGTTCACGCCGAGTTTGCGCAACGCTGGCAGGACCACTCGCTCGCCTAGATCGAAGTCGCCGAAGCGTGGTCCGGTGTCATACAACAGCGTGTGATGGCGAGTTCGCACCAGAATCGCCAACCCCTGGCCGACATCCAGTTGCCAGACTTCGGCGATGCCCTCGGGCAAAAGTGGCCGTGGTGGAAAAACCAGCAACAGCAACAACGGCCAACCCAACAGGCGCAACGGTACACCGCGAGGCATTAACAGCAGAAACGCGCCGAGCATGCCCAGTGCCCATATCCACAATGGAATCGCCACGGGCACCCACGCGGGCAATTGACCGGCCATCAACCCAAGGCCCTTGAACAGCCAGTCGATCAGCCCACCTGCCAGCCACAACAAGCCCTCGCCCACATACGGCAGCGGCAACAACAGAGCTCCCAGCAAGGCCGGTGGCAATACCAGCAAACTGATCCAGGGCACCGCCAGCAGATTGGCGACCGGCCCGCTGAGACTGATCGGCAATCCCAACACCAAGAGCAACGGGCCCAGGCCAATTGCGATCAGCCATTGAGCGCGGGTCCAGGTTTGCCACCATCGCCACGGCCCCAAGCGACCGCCGAAGGTGAAGATCAACACCGCCACTGCGGCGAAAGACAGCCAAAAACCCGGTTGCAGACTCGCCAGCGGATCCAGTAACAAAACAGCGTTGAGCGCCAGCAACAGCGGCCACCAGGCGCCGAGGTGACGAAATCGCAGGCGCCACAACAGCACCAGACCGATCATCACGCAGGCCCGCCGCACTGGCACTTCGAACCCCGCCAGCAGTCCGTAACCAAGGGCGGCGGCGAATGCCAGTGCGCAGGCCCATGGCAGCCACGGCAAGCGGTTCGGCCACACCCCATAACGAGCGAGTCCGGCAATCAGCAGGTAAACCACCCCCGCCAGCAAACCGATGTGCTGTCCGGAAATCACCAGCAAATGCACGGTGCCGGTGTCTTGCAACACCTGCCAATCCTCACGACTCAGCCCGGCACCATCCCCCAGCACCAGCGCAATCAACGCCCCGGTTCGCCCCTGGGCATCCACGGTTTGCAAACGCTGGCGGATGCTGTCGCGCCAGGCCCATCGGGCCTCCCTGAGTCGCTCACCGTCCTTGATCGTTCCGGTAGCGCCGATGCGTTGTGCCAGCAGCCAGGCGTCGTAATCGAAGGAATGAGGATTGAGCAGCCCGGCAGGACGCTTCAACTTCACCGCGAGCCGCCAGCGTTCACCACTGTTGACCGGCGGTCCGTCATACCAGGCCAGGCGCATCCGTTGCGGCACCTTGGCCTGTCGCGACCGGACGTCTGTCAGTTCGAAACGCACAACCCCGTCATTGTTCTGCGGCAAACCGGTCACCCGCCCTTCGACCCAACGGGTTTCGCCATCGAGATTCGCAGGCAAACGATCATCCAGCGCCCACTGCGCATTTGCGCCGGCCCAGCTGAAGCCAAACAGAAAAAACGCCAATGGGTACGTGCGAAACGGCAGCGCCATCAAACCCGTTATGGGCAGCACCAGCCATAACCAGACCGGCGGTAATACCGGCAAAAAACGCAGGGCCAGCAGACCCAACGCCAGCGCCATCATCCCTGTGCGCATACGCCCGTCCTTGAGGGTCCCCTCCTAGGCATAGCCGGCTCGCGGCACGTGCATCGTTATTAATTGTCACAAAGTCTGAATAGGCGGCTCATAGAATCCAGACATACTTGCCGCCTTAACCGACCGAGAAGCCCTATGCCCCGGCGCTTATTCAAACGTTACATGCCAGACCCGATCAGCATCAGGGAACACAAATCCTTACGCTTTCTCGGCACGCTGTTGCATGACCCGAACCTCTGGCACCTCAACCGTCACTCGGTCGCACGGGCTATGGCGGTGGGTTTGTTTGCGGCGTTCCTGCCGATTCCGTTGCAGATGCTGGTGGCGGCGGTTCTGGCCATTGTCGTACGCGGCAATATGCCGATTGCGGTCAGCCTGGTCTGGCTGACCAATCCGATCACCATGCCTGCGGTGTTTTTTTGTACGTATCAGACTGGGGCGTGGTTGATGGATGTCCCGGCTCGTCATCTGCCGGATGAGTTGACCTGGGAGTGGATCAGCGGCGAGCTGTCTACGCTGTGGCAGCCGTTTTTGCTGGGGTCGGTTGTGGTGGGGCTGGTGTTGGGGGCCCTCGCGTATTGTTTGGTGATGATGTATTGGCGGTGGTGGGTGAGTCGGCAGTGGGCTCGGCGCAAGAAGAAGCGGATGTTGTGAATGTGGTAGCTGGGCGGGATTGGATCGGGGGTGCATATCCATTTCTGCGGTGACGGCGGCTATTGGTTTCGCCCTTACGGCGAGTCACTTGGAAGAGCCCCAAGTAACCAAGGGCTCTTGCCCCTTTCGTTCGGTG
>NZ_AKJI01000079.1:0-17279 GCF_000282415.1 Pseudomonas sp. GM60 | reverse complement strand
CACCGAACGAAAGGGGCAAGAGCCCTTTGGTTACTTTGGGGCTTTTCCAAAGTGACTCGCCGTAAGGGCGAAACCAATAGCCGCCGTTACCCCAACAACGGATATGTACCCAATCAAAAAATGAGACCCCCACAGTATCCGTTTACAATGCCCACACCTCCCGCACCGGCCACCCCATGGACATCGACCTCGCCCGCACCTTTCTGGAAATCGTCCGCCACGGCAGCCTCGCCGCGGCCGCTGAAAAACTCCACGTCACCCAGACCGCGATCACCGCACGCGTGCAGAAACTCGAAAGCCAACTGGGCAGCACACTGTTCGTGCGCAACCGCGCCGGCGCCCGTCTGACTCCGAACGGCGAAGCATTTGTGGTGTACGCCAATCAACTGGTCGAAACCTGGGACGCCGCGCGCCGGGACTTGCCACTGCCTGAGGGTTACCACGACGTATTGCACATCGGTGGCGAAGTCAGCCTGTGCAACCCGCTGATGCTCAGCTGGGCCGGCGAGCTGCGGGAGAAGATTCCCAGCCACGCGCTGCGCATGGAGATCCGCGACGGCGAAAACCTGCTGCGCCAACTGGAACTGGGGGTGTTGGACGCGGCGCTGGTCTACCAACCGGAGTACTGGCCACGCCTGCAAGTCGAACAGGTGCTGGAGGAAAAACTGGTCCTCGTGCGGTTTCCCGGTAAACCCGATCCCTATGTCTACATCGACTGGGGCCCGGATTTCCGCCGCCAGCACGATGCGGCTCTACCGGAAAAAGCCAAGGCTGCCCTGAGCTTCAACCTCGGCCCGCTGGGCTTGCAATACATCCTTGAAAACGGCGGCAGTGGCTATTTCCGTACCCGCGTGGTCCAGAGTTATCTGGAAAGCGGCGTACTGGAACAGGTGCCCAAGGCCCCGGAGTTCAGCTACCCGACGTATCTGGTCTATTCCCGCGACCGCGACTCGGCGACCCTGCAACGGGCCTTCGACCTGCTGCGTCAAGTCATCCAGTCCGATGAAGACTGGTCGCAACGCTGGAACCCGCTGACCTGAGTCCGCTTTACACCGGATCATGGCGTTTGTGTCCTCAAGCTTCGGTCCGCCTTGCACGGCGGGATCGTCTAATCTGCTGGGACAACAATAACCACAGGTGACCGCAGTGAGGCAGACCACCGAGGCTTTTCGCAACCGCTATCGCGCTGACATTCATCCCCTCTACAACCCCTGGTTGCACGGCGCCTTTGTGCTGCTGTTCGGTTTGCTGGCCATCGGGTTGTTCTGGAGCACCGTGCACCAGGTGCAACCGCTGGAATGGCTGGCGGTGCCGCTGACGTTATTGTTCTTCAACTTTGGCGTGTACATGGTGCATCGCCACCTGGGGCATCACAAAAAGAGCTTCGCGCGGATGTTCTATGCCCGTCACGCCGGTGACCATCACAGCTTCTTTGCGCCCGGGCACATGACCTACGACAGCGCCCGTGACTGGCGGGTAATCCTGTTTCCGGCGTGGCTGATCGTGGTCCACACACTCGTCATTACCCTGCCCGTCTGGTGGCTGCTTGAGCAGTTCGATGCCAACGTCGCCGGGCTTTTCGGTGGCTGCCTGGTCCTTGGTTACCTGACTTATGAAGTGTTTCATGCCTGCGAGCACCTGCCGCCCGCGAACCCGGTCACACGCTTGCCGTGGATCCGCCAGATGCGCCGTCTGCACGAGCTGCATCACCGTCGCGAGTTGATGCAGGAACGCAACTTCAACATCGTTTTTCCGCTGATGGACTACCTGTTCGGCACGCTCTATTGGGAGCCCGAGCCGACCTACCTGACGAGAGCGCCCATGACCAGCATGCAGCATCAGATCAACATTGCCGGCAACCCGATTGACGTGCTCGCCTACGCCAGCACCGTGACCCGTTGGCCCGAATGGCACCCGTCGTCGCTCAAGGTCGATGGTCCGCGCGGCTCGCTGCATGCCGGGGCGCGGTTCGAGGAAGACATCCGCGCCGGTGGGCGCGAGGGGCATCTGAGCTGGGTGGTCGACGAGTACCTGCCCGGTCGCCGCTGGATCGCTCGGGCTCATGGTGACAATGGACTGTCGCTGGTGGTGACTTACGAATGCACGGCCGAGGGCGATGGCACGCGGTTTGTCCGTACCCTGGACTATCAGTTCAGCGGCCTGGCAATGCGCATCGCCAATCGACTGTTGCTCAAGCGGCGCATTGACCGTGAATCGGCGGCATCGATGCAGGCCTTGCGCGAGATGGTGCACAAACACCTGGCCACCGCAGGAGCCAACGCGTGAGTCGAACCGTCAAGTTTCGTCATGTCGTGTTGCTGGTGATCGTGGCCATCGCGGCCTTTCTGCTGCTGATGCCGACCAAGGTGCAACCGGTGGCCTGGACTCCACCGCCGGCGCCGTCCCTCACCAGCGGCCCCTACGCCGACAATCAACGCCTCAAAGGTGTGGAGCGTGTCGGCGCGGCGGATATCGACGGGCCGGAAGCGTTGCTGCTGGAGAACAATGCGCTCATTACGGGCCTGCATGACGGCCGTCTGATCCGCACCAGCCTCGACGGCGAAGCCACCAAGGTGCTGGCCGATACCGGCGGCCGACCGCTGGGCCTGGCGCGTCACCCCAATGGTTTGCTGGTGATCGCCGACGGGATCAAGGGCTTGCTGTCGCTGGACGCCCAGGGTCGCTTGATTCCATTGACCACAGAGGCCAACAGCGTGCCCTTCGGTTTCACTGATGACGTGGTCATCGACAAGTCGGGGCACTACGCCTATTTCAGCGATGCTTCCAGCCGCTTCGGCTATGGCAGCGATGGCGACGCGATCATCGAGCATGGCGGCGACGGTCGCTTGCTGCGTTATGACTTCCAGACCGGTAAAACCACGGTCCTGCTGGATAAGCTGGAATTCGCCAACGGCGTGACGCTGGGCCCGGACGATGCCTTTGTGCTGGTGAACGAAACCGGCGCCTATCGCATCAGCCGTTACTGGCTGAGCGGACCCAAGGCTGGCACCCACGATCTGTTTATCGACAACTTGCCGGGCTTGCCGGACAACCTGGCGTTCAATGGCCGGGACCGTTTCTGGGTGGCGCTGTATGCACCGCGCAACGCCCTGCTCGATGCCACGGCGCCGCATCCCTTCGTGCGCAAGATGATTGTGCGGGCGATGACGGTCTTGCCCAAACCCATAGAGAAACGCGGGTTTGTCCTGGGCCTGGATCTGGAGGGAAAGGTGATCGCCAATCTGCAGGATGGCAGCAGCGGCAACTACTCACCGATCACCACGGTGCGTGAATATGGGGAGTGGTTGTATTTCGGCTCGTTGAAGGCCAGGCACATGGTGCGATTGCCGCTCGCCACCGCGTTGTCGAACTGACCTGTAGGAGCTGGCTTGCCAGCGATGGCGTCATCGTGGCCACCATCGCTTCGCCAGCAAGCTGGCTCCTACAGGTTCGGTGTCGTTCAAAAGTTAACGGGGATCCATTTCGCTATGGGGTTCTGCGTTGTCGGTTTCCTTTCGGGAGCGACACGTCAGGACGGGACCTGAAGCTGTTGGACGATCTTCTCCTTGACCTGAAAGCGCTTCTCCTTGAGCTTCTTCACTGAGTCATCGCTGGACTTGGCCTGCTCTGCCTTCACCACTTCGGCATCCGCCTGCGAATACTTGTTGATCAGTGAATCCAGTAACGGATCCTTGGTGCGTTTTTGCTGGATATCTTCCTTTGAAAGTTTCAAATCCTGATAAAGGTCGTGTGGCACCGGCATGGAACACCTCCGTTTGTTGATCGGCAGCAAACGCGATCGATTGCGTTCACCAACTATCAGAATGGCCTCGGTTGGCAGGTTCTGTCGACCGCCTATCAGACCAGCGGTGTCCGTTCGTCGTCCTGGCGCTACGTATTGAGGGTTCTGGCGAGGAACGGCGCGGTTCGGCTTTTTTTGCTGCTGGCGACTTTCTGCGGCGCGCCCGCCACCACAATCTTGCCGCCCTGATCCCCGGTCCCCGGCCCGATGTCGATCACCCAGTCACTTTGGGCTACCACGCGCATTTCATGTTCGACGACGATCACCGTGTGCCCCGCCGTCACCAGCGTGTTCAACTGTTCGAGCAAGCGATCGACATCTCGCGGGTGCAACCCGGTGGTGGGTTCGTCAAGCACGTAAAGCGTTGCCCCGCGCTGGTTGCGTTGCAGTTCGGTGGCCAATTTGATGCGCTGGGCTTCGCCGCCCGACAACTCGGTCGCCGGCTGGCCGAGCCGCAGGTAACCCAGGCCGATATCGCGCAGTACTTCCAGTGAGCGGCGAATACCCGATTGCTCGGCAAACACTTCGACCGCTTCATCCACCGTCAATTGCAATACCTGTGCAATGCTCAATCCCTGCCAGGTAATCGCCAGCGTCTCGGGGTTGTAGCGGGCGCCATGGCAAGTCGGGCATGGTGCGTAGACGCTGGGCATGAACAGCAATTCGACGCTGACAAAACCCTCGCCTTCGCAGGTCGGGCAGCGACCCTTGGCGACGTTGAAGGAGAACTGACCGGCGTCGTAGCCCTTGGCTTGCGCCTCGGGCGTGGCGGCGTAGAGTTTGCGCACGTTGTCGAACAGCCCGGTGTAAGTCGCCAGATTAGAGCGCGGCGTGCGGCCGATGGGTTTCTGATCGACTTGCACCAGCCGCTTGATCGACTCCAGTCCTGCGCTGACCTGACCGCCACTGACTTGCGGTGCATCGTCCTCAAGGCTCAACTCTTCTGCCTCGCTGTCACTGGCGGCGCGCCCGAGATGCGCGCCCACCAGTTCCAGCAACGCCTGACTGACCAGGCTTGATTTACCGGAACCCGAAACGCCGGTCACCGAGGTGAAACAGCCCAGCGGAAACTCGACGCTGAGGTTATTCAGGTTGTTGCGAGTGATGCCTTCCAGCCGTAGCCAATCGGCCGGCTTGCGGCTGGCTCGCGGCAGCCTGACCTGATCGGCGAACAGGTAGGCGCGGGTCTGCGAGTGCGTTACGTCGGCCAGGCCCTGCGGTGGACCGCTGTACAGAATCCGGCCGCCATGCTCGCCCGCCGCCGGCCCGACATCGATCAGCCAGTCGGCGCGGCGCATGGTTTCCAGATCATGCTCGACCACAAACAGCGTGTTGCCCGCCGCTTTCAAACGTTGCAGGGCTTCGAACAACGCTTCGCCATCCGCCGGGTGCAGACCGGCCGACGGTTCGTCCAGCACGTAAATCACCCCGAACAGCTGCGAACCCAATTGCGTCGCCAGACGCAGGCGCTGCAACTCGCCGGACGACAACGTCGGCGTGCTGCGCTCCAGTGCCAGGTAACCGAGCCCCAGGTCCGTCAACGTGCTGACCCGCTCCAGCAAATCCTGGGCGATGCGTTGCGCGGCCAGGCGTTTTTCCACCGACAGGTTCGGCGTGTGGCGCACATCCGGTGCATGGGCGTGACCACTGGCGCCGTGGGCCACTCGCTGCTCACGGGCCTCGCGGGTCTGCTCATGGGTCAAGACCTCGCCCGCTTCATCGGCTTGGTCGAGGTAACTGTGTGCCGCCACTGGTTTCAATACGTCGGCCACTTGCAGCAATGGCATTTGCGCCAACTCGCCAATGTCGTAACCGGCAAAGGTCACCGACAACGCCTCGCGTTTCAGGCGCTTGCCGTCGCACAGCGGGCAGGGGCTGCCGAGCATGAATTGCGAGACGCGCTTCTTCATCAGCGCACTTTGCGAGTGGGTGAACGTGTGCAGGATGTAGCGCCGGGCACCGGTGAAGGTGCCCTGGTAACTCGGCTCCATGTTGCGCTTGAGCGCGACTTTGGTTTCTTCGGGTGTGAGCCCGGCATACACCGGAACGGTCGGGGTTTCTTCGGTGAAAAGAATCCAGTCGCGGAGCTTTTTCGGCAGGTCACGCCAGGGTTTATCGACGTCGTAGCCCATGGTGACGAGGATGTCCCGCAGGTTCTGTCCTTGCCACGCCGTGGGCCAGGAAGCGACCGCGCGTTGGCGAATGGTCAGGCTCGGGTCCGGGACCATCAGCGCTTCGGTGACTTCATAGACCCGGCCCAAACCATGACATTCAGGGCAGGCGCCCTGGGGCGTGTTCGGTGAAAAGTCTTCGGCGTAGAGCATCGGTTGCCCCGGCGGATAGCTGCCGGCGCGCGAATACAGCATGCGGATCAGGCTCGACAACGTGGTCACGCTGCCCACCGAAGACCGCGTGCTCGGCGTGCCCCGTTGTTGTTGCAAGGCGACCGCTGGCGGCAGGCCTTCGATGGAGTCGACATCCGGCACACCGACCTGGTCGATCAGACGCCGCGCATACGGCGCCACGGATTCGAAATAACGGCGTTGCGCTTCGGCGTACAGGGTCGAAAACGCCAGGGATGACTTCCCTGAACCGGAGACGCCGGTGAACACCACCAGCGCATCACGGGGGATATCGACGTCGATGTTCTTGAGGTTGTGCTCACGGGCCCCGCGTACCCTGACCATGCCGGAAGGAGGATTGGAGGTGCGCTTTGAAGTCATCAGGTGGCCTTGATCAAAAAGTTCGAAGGATTAACGCATTGCCAGGAATTTACGCAGATCCAAACTGTAGGAGCCGGCTTGCTGGCGATGGCGATTTCAAGTACGCCATCGCCAGCAAGCCGGCTCCTACAATTGGATCGGGGTTCAGCCGTTGAGGACGGTGCGGACCATTCGGGTCAGCGCCTCGGGACCATAGGGTTTGCTCAGCAAAAAGGTATCGGGGCTGAGCTGGTGATTGCGCGAAATAATGTCACGAGTGTGGCCGGACGTGAACAGTACGGCCACCGGTGGCGTTTGCACTTTGGCCCAGGCGGCCAGGTCCGAGCTTTTGATCAGGCCGGGCATGACCACGTCGGTAAAAATCAGCTGAACCACCACGCCGTCGAGCAACATCTGCATGGCCGCATCACCGTTGGCGGCGGTCAGAACCTGATAGCCCTCCTCGCTCAATAATTCCACCGCCGAAGCACGCACCGCTTCATTGTCCTCGACCACCAAAATGGTTTCATGCCCACCGCGTTGCTGCGTGTCATGGGTCGCTGTTTCACTGAGCAACGGGCGCAGGCTGCGCGGAAAATACAGCTGCACCCGAGTGCCCTGTCCTTCGACGCTGGACATCTCGATGTGCCCGTCACTCTGTTTGACGAAACCGAACACCATGCTCAACCCCAACCCCGTACCCTGACCATCGGCCTTGGTGGTGAAAAACGGTTCAAACGCTTGCGCAAGCACTTGCGGTGGCATGCCGAGGCCGGTATCCGCCACGGCGACGCGCACGTAATCGCCAGGCGAAATACCTTTGCCCGCGCAAAACTTGCGGTCGAGGGTAACGTTCTCGGCGCTCAATTCAATGGTGCCTTCGCCCGCCATGGCGTCACGGGCATTGATCGCGAGATTGAGAATGGCGTTTTCCAGTTGGTTGCGATCAACGTTGATGTGCCAGGACGCTTGAGGCAACCGCACATCGATCTGGATGGTTTCGCCCAACGCCCGTTGCAGCAGCTCGCCCAGGCCTTCGAAGATCTGCCGTGGGTCGCAGACCGCCGGCGACAGCGGCTGACGGCGGGCGAAGGCGAGCAACTGCGAAGACAGTTTCGCGCCCCGCTCCACCGCCGCAATCGACGCCGAGACCCGACGCTGCACGTTGGCATTGTCCGGTTCATGCCGCGCCAGCAGGTGCAGGTTGCCGGCGATCACTTGCAGCAGGTTATTGAAGTCATGGGCCACGCCCCCCGTGAGACCGCCGATGGCTTCGAGCTTCTGCGACTGACGCAGTTGCTCTTCCGCCGCCAGCCGCGCTTCGACTTCGTCGGCGACGCGCTGCTCCAGGTTTCGGGTGAATTTGAGCAGGGATTCTTCGGCGGTCTTGCGTTCGTGGATGTCGATCAACACGCCGGGAAAGCGGAACGGCTCACCCTGCTCATCGAATTCGCAGCAACCGCTGGCCTGCACCCACAGGTAACTGCCGTCGGGACGCAGGACCCGATATTCGGCGTTGAAAGGCTCACCGGTGGTGATGGATTGATTGACTTGCTCATTGACCCAACTGCGGTCGTCGGGATGAATCCGCTCTTCGGCGAATTCCGTTGGCAGGTTGCCCAGGTCATGCTCGGCCGGGAAGGAAAAGGTCCGGGCAAAGCGTTCATCGCCGGAGAGCCGATTGCCTTTGATGTCCCAGACGAACGAGCCGAGCAAGGCACCGGCGTTCAACGCCAGGCGCACCCGTTCATTGTCGGCGTGATAGGCGTCTTCGGCCTCCTGGCGCCGGCGTTCGGAGATCACATGCTCCGTGGTTTCGACCACCATCGCCATGACCCCGGCCGGCGTCCCCTCGTCATTCGCCACCGGACTGTAATAGAGGTCCAGCCAGACGTTTTCAGGGACGCCGTCGCGCAACAGCACCAGCTCTTTGTTGCGATAGGACAACGTGCCGCCCGCCAGGCAAGTGTTGACTACGTGACGATTGAATTCGGCGACTTCCGGCCAGCCCAGCTCCACCGGTGAGCCCAACAGATAAGGATGTCGGCCACCGGCGAACGACGAGTACGCATCGTTATAGATCATGTAACCGGGGCGGCCCCAGAGCATCACCATCGGCAGCGGCGACGCGAGCAACAATTGCACCGCGCTGCACAGGCTGGCGGGCCAGGTCTCCAGGCTTCCCAGTTCAGTGCGACGCCAGTCGAACGCACGGATGCGTCCGGCCATTTCACCGTTCCATCCAGCACACCCGTGGCTATCGTCTAGAAACTGCATCGACTGGCTCTGTGTCCTGTGATTGGCGCCCGTTTGTTTCGAGCACTGCGGATGCCAATGGTTTCATAGAGGTTAGCTGATTCTGACGGCAATCTTTGCCCACCACAGATCCCTGTGGGAGCGAGCCTGCTCGCGAATGCTATTTGACATTCAACAATGATGTCGGCTGACACGACGCCATCGCGAGCAGGCTCGCTCCCACAAGGTGCAGCTTCAGATTCAGGTTTTGTGGCTAAACCTCGATCAGGTGTTTGAGCGGGTGATACCCCGTTTTCAACGTGGCCGCGACGTCCAGGATCGCCTTCTCGATGCCGTTCAAATGGATGCAGGTCAGTTCGATGGCGGCGCTCTGATTGCCGGCCTCGATGTACTCGATCAGGCGCAGGTGCTCATCGTCGCGGCAGGCTTCGTGGCTGTCGTCGTCCAGCGCGGCAGCGTACAGCGAGGCGCGGGAGATCAGTTTGCGGAACCAGTCCAGCAACACCGGATTGTTCAGGCTTTGCGCGAGTTTGATGTGGAACTCGCCGAGCAGATGAATCAGTCGTTCATGGTCGCCGTTGCGGTGCGCTTCATCCTCGAGCAACAGGTGATCGCGCAGGTCCCGGGTCACGGCGGTGTCACGACGCCGGCAGAGTTCGGTGACGATGCCGATCTCGATCAGGCGTCGCGTTTCAAACAGCGAACGGATCTCTTCATCGCTGGGCAACGACACCGATGCACCCTTATTGGGCTCGGTCGTCACCAATCCATCCGCCTCCAACTGCTTGAGCGCGGCACGAACCGACGTTCGGCTGACATTAAAAAGTTCGGCCAGCGAAGTCTCCCCAAGCTTCATGCCAGGACGCAGCGAACGCTTGCTGATCGCCTCGTAAACCCCTTGGTAGACGCGGTCGACCGTGGTCTCGAGTTTCTTCTCGGTCATCTCAACACTCCTTTAGCGCTAAACAACCGGCCCCAGGCGATGAGCAGCCTTTGAAAAAGGGGGTTGCACGAGCAGATTAATCCGGTTATTTGTAGATTGCATCCAGATATTGCATACAATAATTAGAGGATCGCACCATTATGGGTCAACCAATAGCAATCGAAGTGCGTAACGTCTCCAAGCGGTATTCCGACGATCCGGGGCTGGCTCCAGCCCTCGACAACGTGTCAGTCGACATTGCCGACAACGAATTCTTCACCCTGCTCGGCCCGTCCGGCTGTGGCAAAACCACCCTGCTGCGCACCATCGCCGGTTTCGAACACGTCAGCGATGGCGAGATCCGTCTCGCCGGCGAACCGGTCAACGACCTGCCGCCGTTCAAGCGCCGGGTCAATACCGTCTTCCAGAGCTATGCGCTGTTTCCGCATATGAGCGTCGCGCAGAATATCGCCTTCGGGCTCGAGATGCAGGGCCTTGATCACAAGGTTATTCCTCGGCGTGTCGATGAGATGCTGGCGCTGGTGCAAATGCAACACCTGGCCAGACGCAAACCCGCCGAGTTGTCCGGTGGCCAGCAACAACGCGTGGCTCTGGCGCGCGCCCTGGCGCCAAAACCGAAAGTGTTGCTGCTCGACGAACCCCTGTCGGCGCTCGACCTCAAGCTGCGTAAAGAAATGCAGGTCGAACTCAAGCGCGTGCAGAAAGAAGCCGGGATCACCTTCATTTTCGTCACCCACGATCAGGAAGAAGCCCTGACCCTGTCTGACCGCATTGCCGTGATGTCCGCCGGCAAGATCCTGCAGATCGGTACACCCAACGATATTTACGAACGGCCGCAGCATCAGTTCGTCGCCCAGTTCATCGGCGACATCAATTTCCTGCCCGGTCATCTCAAACGCGGCCAGCAGAACGAAAAACTCTTCGTGCCCAGCGGCATGCCGGTGGAGATCCCCTGCCCGGCCCAGGGTTTCGACGGCAACAACGTGCAACTGGCGTTCCGCCCGGAGCGCTCGCAACTGGTCGACGTCGGGCAGCCTCATCACCTGCGCGGCGTGATCGAAGCGGTGTTGTATGTCGGCACCGCGACGCTTTATCAGTGCCGCTTGAACAACGACATCAAGGTCATGTTGCGCGAGAACAACGAAGGCCTGAACCGTGGCCGGGTGGTGGGTGATCGTGTCGCGGTCAATCTGCCGCCCCACGCCTGCCTGTTGATGGAGGCCTGAGATGAGCGTCAGCAGCACTTCCCCCGCTCTCAACCGCGTGCTGTTGCTCAGCCCGGTGGTTCTGACTTTGCTGGCACTGATCGCAATTCCGCTGGGCATCATGGGCTACATCAGCCTGTTGCCGCGCAACGTCTACGGCGGCGTCGACTGGCAAGCCAACTGGCAATTGCAAAGCTACGTGCAGCTGTTTTTCCAGGAAGGATTCGACGGTGAACTGGAGCTGAACTGGGTCTACGCACAGGCCTTGTTGCGCTCGGTGTTCCAGGCCGGCGGCACGACGTTGTTGTGTTTCCTGTTCGGTTTCCCGGTGGCGTTGTGGATGTCGAGCCTGACCCCGCGCCGGCGCAACCTCATGGTCTTGCTGATCACCATTCCGTTCTGGACCAACCTGCTGATCCGCAACTACGCGTGGCTGATCATCCTGCGCGAACACGGTTGGGTCGCGCAGAGCCTCAACACGCTGTTCCCGCAGGCGGGCGGCATCACCCTGCTATACAACGACTTCGCCGTCAGCGTCGGGCTGGTTTATAGCTTCCTGCCGTTCATGATTTTGCCGATCTATTCGACCCTGGAAAAACTCGACTGGCGCCTGGTGGAAGCGGCCTACGACCTGGGCGCCAACCGCTGGCACGCGCTGAAGCGAATCATCCTGCCGCTGTCGATGCCCGGTGTGATTGCCGGCGCGTTGCTGGTGTTCGTGCCGAGCTTGGGCGCCTTCATCACCCCGGCGATTCTCGGCGGCGGCAAGACGCTGATGATCGGCAACCTGATCCAGCAACAGTTCGGCACCGCGCGCAACTGGCCGCTGGGCAGTTCGCTGTCGTTCCTGTTGTTGGGGATTCTGCTGCTGTCGCTGGTGGGTTACGCCCTCTATAGCCGCAGCGCCGCCAAAACTCTACGCCGGGGAGCCACCGCATGATCGCCCTGCACCTGAAAAAACTGCCGCTGACCCGCGAAGTCAGCCTGCTGATCCTGGCCTATCTGTACGTGCCGATCTTCGTGCTGATCGCCTACAGCTTCAACGCCAACCGCTCGGCGACGGTGTGGACCGAGTTTTCGTTCGCCTGGTACGGGCGGATTCTAGCCAACCCGTCGATCCAGACCGCAGCGCTGAACTCGATCATCGTCGCCAGCATCGCCACGGTCTGCGCCACGGCCATTGCGCTGCTCGCGGCGCTGGCGACTTACCGGCCGTTCTATGGACAGAAAATGGTCGAGGGCGGGATCAACCTGCCGCTGATCCTGCCGGAGATCGTCACCGCTGTTGCCACCCTGCTGCTGTTCATGGCGCTGGGGATCAAGCTCGGTTTGCTGACGGTGATTGTCGCGCACGTCGGCTTCTGCATTCCCTTCGCGTACCTGCCGATTCGCGCGCGGCTCAATGATCTCGACAAAAGCCTGCTGGAGGCAGCGAACGATTTGTACGCCAACCCGTGGCAGGTGTTTCGCCGGGTGACGTTACCGCTGTTGTGGCCGGCGGTTTTGTCCGGTTCGGTGCTGGCGTTCGTGGTCAGCCTCGACGATTTCATCATGACGTTCTTTGTCGCCGGGCCGGGTTCGACGACCTTGCCGGTGTACATCTTCTCGGCGATCAAGGCCGGCGTGACGCCGGAGATCAACGCGATCTCGACCCTGATGCTGGTGATTTCCATCGTGCTGGTGGTGCTGGCCTTCTGGCTGGGACAGCGCGGCAAAAACCAATAAATCCTGGAGCGCACAAAAACATGAAAATGAAAAAACTGTGTTTCGCCGTCACCGGTCTGGCCCTGAGTTGCTTCACGGCGTTCAGCGCCCAGGCCGCCGAGCCCAAGGAGTTGTTCTTCTACAACTGGACCGATTACTACCCGGTGGACCTGCTGGCCAAATTCGAAAAGGAGACCGGCATCAAGGTCACCATGGACGGCTACGACAGCAACGAAACCCTGCTCGCCAAATTGCAGGCCGGTGGTGCGGCGTATGACGTGATCGTGCCGTCGCAGTCGATCATGCGCACGCTGATCAATCAGAACCTGCTGCTGGAAATCGACGCATCGGCCCTGCCCAATTTCCAGCACGTCAAACCGGCGTTCCGCGACCCGAGCTTCGACCCTGGCCGCAAGTTTTCGGCGCCGTACCTGTGGGGCACTACCGGTTTTTCCTATGACAGCGCACGCGTGCCGGGCGGCAAACTGGACGATTCGTGGAAGGAATTCTTCGAGCCACGCAAGGAACTGCAAGGCCAGCTCGCAGCGCTCGACACCTCCAGCAGCGTGATCAACGCCGCCAGCCACTATCTGAACGTCGACGAGTGCAGCGAAAACCCGCAGGACGCCAAGCGCATTCTGGAACTGCTGCAAAAGCAGAAACCGTTCCTGAAGATGTACAGCTCGGACAACACCGTCGACCGCATGGCCTCCGGTGAAGTGATCATGATGCAAAACTGGAACGGCTCCACCGCCCGGGCCACGTTGCAGAAGAGCAGCATCAAGTACGTGTATCCGCGTGAAGGCCTGGCGATGTTCCAGGACAACTTCGCCGTACCGAAAAGCGCCCCGCACCCCGGCAACGCGAAGATCTTCATCGACTGGATGATGAAACCGGAAAACGCCGCCGCCGTGTCCAATGCAATCGCCTACGACAACGGCATTCAGAGCGACAAGCTGATCGACGCCAAATGGCGGGTGATGGACGCGATCAACATGCCCGACGAGTTCGCCTCGCGCCTGCGCCCTGAGAAAGAGTGCAGCAACAAGGCGCGGGAGCTGCAGGACCGGATCTGGTCGAAGCTCAAGGGCTGATTGCTCGGCTTGAGACCGAGTTGCGGCCTTCGCGGGCAAGCCTCGCTCCTACAAGAGCAGCGCAGGACCTGTAGGAGCGAGGCTTGCCCGCGAAGAGGCCTGCCCAAACACCACAAAGCTTGAGGTATGCAATGAATCACCCCCGCTGGCTGCGCAACGTGCGGCCCTACGGTTCCACCGCTGAAGACCTGCTGATCGAAAACGGCCTGTTCAAACAACGCCGTCCGGCATCGTCCGCACCACTGAATGCCACCGACATCGACGGCCAGAACCAACTGCTCACCCCGGCCCTGGTGGAAAGCCACGTCCACCTCGACAAAACCCTCTGGGGCCAACCCTGGCGCCCGAACAGCGCCGGGCCGACGCTCAAGGACTACATCGCCAACGAGCGCCGCGTGCTGCGTGAAATCGACAGCCCCATCGCCGAGCGTGCCGGCGCCCTGCTGGAAAACTGCATCGCCCGTGGTTCGCTGACCATGCGTTGCCACGTCGACATTGACCCGGATTTCGGCCTGCGTCATGTCGAAGCCATGCAACAACTGCGCGAACGCTACCGCGACCTGATCGACCTGCAACTGGTGGTATTCCCGCAAACCGGCCTGATCAGCCGCCCCGGCACCGCCGAGCTGATGCGCGAGGCCATGGCCATGGGCGTGGAAAACGTCGGGGGCCTCGACCCGTGCGGCATCGACAACGACCCCGTCGCGCAACTGGATTTCGTGTTCAAACTGGCCAGCGAATTCGACCGTGGTGTCGATATTCACCTGCACGACAAAGGTGAGCTGGGCCTGTGGCAAATCGCGCTGATCGCCGATTACACCGAGCATTTCGGGCGCCATGGCCGAGTGATGATCAGCCACGCCTATTGCCTCGGGATGTTGCCTTGGAGCCAGGTCAAACCCGTGGCCGAACGCTTGGCGGCGTTGGGCATTTCGTTGATGAGTTCGGCACCGGCCGATTGCGCGGTGCCGCCGTTCCTGGCGTTGCGCGAGGCCGGGGTCAACGTGTGCCTGGGTTCGGACGGCATCCGCGACGCCTGGTCGCCCATGGGCAACGGCGACATGCTGGAACGGGCGATGCTGCTGGCATTCCGTTTCGACTTGAACAAGGACGAGGAACTGGCGGCGGCGTTTGCAGCGGCGACGGTGAATGGTGCGCTGGCGTTGGGCTGCGAGGATTATGGCGTGGAGCTCGGTCAACCGGCGGACTTCCTGTTGATGCCGGTGCAGACGCTGGGTGAAGCCGTGGTGGCTCGGCCGCCGCGACAGGTCTATCGGCGCGGCGAGCTGATTGCCGCAGGTGGTCGACTGTTGGAAAGCCGGTTGTGAAGCGCATCGGCCTGAAAAGCAACTGCGTGGTCGGCTTCGACGGCACGCAGCATGTGCTGTGGCGCGACGGCGAAGTGGTGTTCGAGGGCTCGCGCATTGTGTTTGTCGGGCGCGGCTATTCGGGGCCGGTGGATCAGTGGATCGATTACGGCAACGCGTTGATCGGTCCCGGCTTCATCGATCTGGATGCACTCGGCGACCTCGATTCCACGGTGCTGACGCTGGACAACGGCGATGAACGCGACATGGGGCGGATGTGGTCCGAGGACTATCTGGCGGCAGGTCCGCAGGAGAGTTACAGCGCGGATGAAGAGGTTTTCAAATACCGCTACGCCTTCACGCAATTGATCCGCAACGGCATCACCACCGCCATGCCGATCACCTCGATGTATTACCGCGAGTGGGCCGAGACCTACGACGAATTTGCTGCGGTGGCTGGCGTGGCGGCCGAGCTGGGACTGCGGACTTACCTCGGGCCCTGCTACATGAGTGGCATGAGTTATTGGCGCGCCGATGGCAGCCTCGGGCATCACTGGGATGAAGCGCGGGGCTTGGCCGGGCTCGACGCTGCGACCCGTTTTTTCCAGGATTTCGACGGTGCACATGACGGTTTGATTCGCGGCGCGCTGCTGCCGGATCGCATCCAGACCTGCACCCCGGCGCTGTTGCAACGCACCGCCGCTCTGAGCCGCGAGCTGAACGCGCCGATGCGCTTGCATTGCTGTCAGGGCCTCGGCGAAGTGGCGATGGTCGAGCAGTTGCGGGGTGTTTCGCCGCTGGCCTGGCTGGAGCAGTTGAACCTGCTGACCCCGCGCAGCCTGTTGCCCCACGGCATTTACACCCAAGGTGATGCAGACCTGCAACGGCTGGTGGATGGCGGCGCGAGCCTGGTGCATTGCCCGGTGGTGTTTGCCCGGGACGGCGAGGCGTTGAACTCGTTCGGACGCTATCGGGCCAAGGGCATCAACTTTGCGCTGGGCACCGACACCTGGCCGGCGGACCTGCTGGAGAACATGCGTCAGGGGTTGAACATCGCTCGCTTGATGGAGGGCGGCGGTTCGCTGACCAGCGCCCTGGACTTTTACAACGCCGCCACGCTCGGGGGCGCCAAGGCTTTGGGGCGTGATGACATCGGTCGTCTGGCGCCGGGAGCCAAGGCCGACATCACGGTGTTCAGCCTTCGCGGCCTGCACCTCGGGCCGTTGTTCGATCCATTGAAAAACCTGGTGCTGGCCGGACGCGGTGACGACTGCATCGCCAGCTACATCGATGGCCGCTGCGTGATGCAGGACGGACAGGTTCAAGGCGCCGACTACCCCGCCCTGCAACGCCAGGCCCAACGACAATTCGAAACACTGATGCGCAGCCACAGCGACCGGGCCTTCGGTCGACCGGACTGGAAAAGCCTGTTCAAACCGGCCATCCCGTTCGCCGATGACTACAGCGCACAAGCGCCGCTGAGCGCGATTGATCCCCTTCCTTAGAGATTTCTGCCCATGCAAAGCTTCGACTTCAGCACCCTCAGTGCGCGGGACAAATACAAGATTCTGATCGGCAGCGTAGTGCCTCGGCCCATCGCGCTGGTCACCACGATTGATGGCGAAGGACGGATCAACGCCGCGCCGTTCAGCTTCTTCAATGCGCTGTCCGCCGACCCGCCGATCCTCGCACTGGGCGTGGAAAACTATGGGGACCAGAGCCCCAAGGACACCACGCGCAATATCCAGCTCAATCAGGAATTCACCGTCAATATCGTCAGTGATGCGCTGGTGGAAGCGATGAATGTCTGCGCCGTGCCTTTCGCTCCCGGGTTCGACGAACTGACCGCCGCCGGACTCACTGCGATTCCCGGCACCACGGTCAAATGCCCGCGGATCGGCGAGGCGCCCGTGGCGCTGGAATGCCGACGGATGATGGCGTTGTCCATCGGGCAGTCGCGGGAGATTATTTTCGGCGAAGTGCTGATGGCGCATGTGCGGGATGAACTGATCGACCCGAAAACCCTGTACATCGATCAGCTGGGGCTTGATGCGATCGGGCGAATGGGTGGACATGGGTATGCGCGTACGCGGGATTACTTCGATTTGCCGACCCGGTCGTTGCAGGCCTGGACGGATGCGCCGGGCGGTGGCGAGCGGTTTTGGCCAGAGGCTAAATAATCAGAGAATCACCACGACCTGTAGGAGCGGCCGGGCGGCGTTCCGTTTGCTGGCGAAGCGGTGGTGGCCGTTATGACGCCATCGCC
>NZ_AKJI01000078.1:0-61847 GCF_000282415.1 Pseudomonas sp. GM60 | reverse complement strand
AGCCCTTGGTTACTTGGGGCTCTTCCAAGTGACTCGCTGTAAAAGCGAAACCAATAGCCGCCGTTACCGCAGAAACGGATATGTACACCATCGAAAAACCAGGCGCCTGACACACAGTCATCGCGAGCGGGCTCACTCCTACAAGAGTTACGCTCAGCCCAGCAGTTTCTCCAATTGCGCAACGGTATCCACCGCACCCAGCGTTTTCGCAGCATCCAACGCCGAAACCCCATTGGCATCCTTGGCCTTCGGATCCGCCCCTTTGCTGATCAGGTAATCAACGATTTCCACGCGATTGAACATCGCCGCCATCATCAACGCCGTACGACCGTCAAACGATGCACCTTCCACCAGCGCACCGCCCTCGACCAACGCCTTGACCACCGCCAGGTCCCCTTTGAACGCCGCGCCGGCAATCGGGCTCTGGCCATTGTCGTTGCGGATTTCCGGATCGGCCTTGTGCTCAAGCAGCACTTTCACTGTGTCCACATGGCCGTGGTAAGCGGCCAGCATCAGCAACGTGTCACCCTTGTGGTTGCGCAGGTTCGGCGGCAGGCCTTTGGTCAGCAGCGCAGCCATCATCGCCGCATCACCCTCGCGCGCCTTGTTGAAAACCTGTTCGGCAAATTCGGCGGCTTCTTCGGGGGTCATCTGGCGGCTTTGATCGGACATTGGAAACTCCACTTACAGTTATTCGCAAAGCCGACAGTTTCCCGAGCGCCCCCGACACTGTCACTTGTTTTTTCTCAAGGCACGCCATAGCCACAATCAATAGCGGTACTTGCCGCCGTGAATATCCACCAGCAATTGTTCGTCGACTTGCACGTAAGTGTCAGTACCCGGCAGCCAGGCATAGATCGGATCGTCGCCGGTTTTGCCAGGGTCGAAGGCTTCGTCCTTGAGCCGGGTCTTCTGGTATTTGAAGGTGCCGGTGGTCTCCATCTTCACTTTCACCCGCAGGAACAGCGGCACCGCATACGCCGGCATTTGCTCACGGGCGAAGGCCAGCAGCTCGCTGAAATCCAGGGTCGCCAGGGACTCGGCGGGCGTGATCGCCGCCATCCCGGCGCGCCCGTTGGTGTTGCGGACCTCCACGCCATAAGCCACGGCTTCGGAAATGTTCGGGTGTTGCAGCAGGATGTTTTCGACCTCGGTGGTCGAGACGTTTTCACCCTTCCAGCGATAAGTGTCCCCCAGGCGGTCGACGAACTGCGCGTGACCAAAACCGATGTTGCGCAGCAGGTCACCGGTGTTGAAGTAACGGTCACCCTTCTCGAACACGTCGTGCAGCACGACTTTTTCAGTCTTCTGCGGATCGGTATAGCCATCCAGCGGCGCCTTGTCGTCGATCTTCGCCAGCAACAGCCCCTGCTCCCCCTTCACCACCTTGCGCATGAAGCCGTTGGCGTCCCGCGTCGGCGCGCCGCTGTCATGGTCATAGGCCGCAAGCTCCCAGGACATCAGGGAAAACCCGACGGTGTTGTCGAAGTTGAGGATGTTGGTGAAACCGATATTGCCGTCGCTGGCCGCGTACAACTCGCAGATGTGGTTCACGCCAAAGCGCGTCTTGAATTCGTGCCATGCGCCGGGGCGCAGGCCGTTGCCGATCATTTTCGTCACGCCGTGCTTGTTGTCCTCGGCGCTGGGCGGTTGATCCACGAGGTAGCGGCACAATTCGCCGACGTAACCGAGGGTGGTCGCACGGTAATTGCGCACGTCGCTCCAGAACTGGCTGGCGCTGAACTTGCGGCGGATGGCAAACCCCGAGGCGCCGCTGATGGCCGAGCCCCAGCACACGCACAATCCGGTGGCGTGATACAGCGGCAAGGTGCAATAGACGATGTCTTCGGGGCGCATGTCCAGCGCGATCAAACCAAAACTGGCCGAGCTGCGCATCCAGCGCCCATGCTTAAACACCCCGGCCTTGGGCAGCCCGGTGGTGCCCGAGGTGTAGATGTAGAAACACGGGTCGTCGAGGAAAACCTGCTGACTGCTGGCAGGGTTGTCGCTGGGGCTGTCGGCAATCGCGGTCATCAGGTTGATGAAACCGTCGGGCGCAACGCCCGGTTGGCTATAGGTGTCCTGGTCGGCGACGAACCAGGTGCGCGCCGCGTCGATCGAGACCCGTTCGCGCACTGCCGCAAACGCCGGCACCAGCTCCTCACCGACAATGATCGCTGCCGGCGCCACCAGGTTCAGGCTGTGGGCCAGGGTATCGCGGGTTTGAGAAGTGTTGAGCAAGGCACTGATCGCCCCGACCTTGGCCACCGCCAATATGTTCACCAACAGCTCCGGGCGGTTTTCGATGAACACCGCGACCACGTCGCCCTTGCCGATGCCTTGGGCAATCAGGTGATGGGCGATGCGATTGGCCCATTGATTGACTTGCGAGTACGTGAGCACCACCGCGCCCTGGAGCAAGGCCGGGCCGGCGGGATTGCGCAACGTCGCTTGTTCGAAGCTCCAGCCCAGGCCACACGGTTGGGTCGGGTCCTTGACGTTGGCGGCCTTCATGCCTTTCACCACCCGGGGGATGGCTTTGGCAATGGACGGCAGCTTGCGGAGCATCATGCCCCAGGTAATCGTGTCGTTCGTCGTGCGGCTCATGGGTGCTCCCGTTCGATCTTTTTATTGTCGGGCGACGGTGATTGAGCCCGAAAATACGTCAACGGTTCTTGAGCTGTACACGCGGTTTTTGAAATGTTTTGTATCCGCGAAAAACGCGAACCCGGAGGATGTGAATGGTTCCATCGAACCGACATCGACCTCGCAAAATGCAGGATGCACGATGGCCATTCATGCAGATTGCACGAAAGCAAAAAATTGGCTTTAACTTAACTTATTGATTTATAACGATTATTAAAAAATCAGGTGCTGGCACAATCACTGCAACTACCTCTGCATGCTTGCCATTCAAGCGCTTACGGAGCTGATAGACATGAACCTGATCCAGGAAAAATTTTCGTCCCTGTTCTCCAACTTCGAAGTCACCACCCAGCCACGTCCCGACGGTGGCATTCTGCTGACCTTGCGCAGCAGTGAAGGCAGAGTCTTCAAGCGCTCGGTTTCCTACCAGCAGTTGCATGCCGGTGATCAGCTGTCGTGGGTGATCAGTGCGATCCGCCGTGACCTGGCCGAACAGGCCAGCGAGTTACCGCAGATCTCCATGCTGCAAAGCCAACAGCGCTTTGCGCTGCCGACGTATCACTCGGCATAAACCGTTTCAACGCTGCAAACAAACAGGCCGTGAAAGCTTTCGCTTCACGGCCTGTAGGAGCCGGCTTGCCGGCGATGGCGTCCGCAAGATCGCTATCGCCGGCAAGCCGGGCTCCTACAGGTCATGCGTGAATCCTGAAATTCAAACATATCCACGATCCGTAGGAGCCGGCTTGCTGGCGATGGCGTCCGCTAGATCGCCATCGCCGGCAAGCCGGCTCCTACAGGGGGTTGTGTATGTATTACAGGATGGAAGGGTTGATCCGGGCGAAGCTGTCCACAGTCACATGCCCTGCCAACTCCCCGCCTTCACGCGCCAGTCCGCAGGTTGCCATACCCGCCGTGCGCGCCGCGTCCAGCTCTTCGACGATGTCCGATAGGAACAATATCTGCGCCGCTTCAAGGCCGATGGCCTGGGTGATGCGCTGGTACGACTGCGCTTCACGCTTGGGTCCCGACGTGGTGTCGAAATAGCCGCTGAACAACGGCGACAAATCCCCCGCCTCGGAGCAGCCGAAGATCAGTTTTTGCGCCTGAATCGAACCCGAGGAATAAACAAACAGTTTGAAACCTTGCTGATGCCAGCGCTTGAGCGCTTCAACGGCGTCCGGGTACACATGACCTTTCAACTGCCCGGCCTGATAGCCCTGCTCCCAGACCATGCCTTGCAACGCCTTCAGCGGCGTGGCTTTGCGGTCTTCGGCGATCCAGCCCAGGAGAATCTCGATGACACGTTCGACATCGGCGTCCGGCTCATGGCTATCCCGGCGCACGGCGTGCAGTTGCTCCGCCACATCGGCGCGTGCGGCGTGCTGGCGAACGAAGTCCGGCAGGTGTTTGGCGGCGTAGGGAAACAGCACGTCGAACACAAAACTCACCGCGCTGGTGGTGCCTTCGATGTCGGTGAGAATCGCTTTGATCGGCATCGAATCAGTCCTCAAGACGCGGGAAGCGGCTGGCGATGTCTTCGCCGGTGAAATTGGCCACCCAGCCTTCCGGGTTGTTGAACAGCCGGATCGCGACGAAATGCGGATGCTCGCCCATGTCGAACCAGTGCGGCGTGCCGGCCGGTACCGAGATCAGGTCGTTTTTCTCGCAGAGCACGGCGTAGACGTAATCGTCGATGTGCAGGGTAAACAAGCCACGGCCGGCGACGAAAAATCGTACTTCGTCTTCGCCATGGCGGTGCTCGTCGAGGAACTTGGCGCGCAATTCGGCTTTTTGCGGATGATCGCTGTTCAGGCTGACCACATCGACGGTGATGTAACCGCGTTCGGTCATCAGCTTGTCGATTTGCTCCTGGTACGCGGCAATCACTTCTTCCTGACTGGCGCCGGGCTGGATTTTCGCCGCCGCTTGCCAGCGGTCGAAGCGCACACCCTGCTCGGCCAGGGTCGAGGCGATGTCTTCGAAATGGGTCAGCACCTTGTTCGGAATGTCAGGGCTTGAGACATGGTAGACGGACAGGCTGCTCATCAGGGCAACTCCTTAACGGTTTAGGATCGAACGCGTCTTCAACTCGCACTCGAACAAAAATTCAAAGGCCTCGATCTGCCGCAACGCATCACTCATGCGGGCGCCCCAGGTGTAGAGGCCATGACCGCGAATCAGATAGCCGACGCAATCGGGATGGGCTTCCAGCCAAGGCTGCACCTTGGCGGCCAAGCGCGCAATGTCCTGATCGTTGTCGAAAATCGGTACACGCACCCGGGATTCGTGGGTCGAGATGCCGCTGAAAGCCTTTTGCAGCTCGTAGTCTTCGAACTCGATGAAATCTTCCGGCGTCAGTCGCGACAGCACCGTGGCGTTCACCGAATGGGTGTGCAGCACCGCGCCGATCTCCGCACGCCAGCTATAGAGCTGGGTGTGCAACAAGGTTTCGGCGGACGGTTTCTTGCCCGGTTCCAGACTGTTGCCCGACAGATCAGTGGCCAGCACATCGTCGATGCCCAACTGGCCTTTGTGCTTGCCGGACACGGTCAGCAAGGCTTCGCTCGGCGACAGTCGGGTCGAATAGTTGCTGCTGGTGGCCGGCGACCAGCCGCGGCCATACAAAAAACGCCCGGCGTCGATGATTTCCTGGGCGAGGTGTTCACGGGTCAGGCTCATGGCCGGTCCTCTTGCATACGTGTGGCAATGATAACGGCAGCCGCGAAGGCCGCCAGACTGGCAATACTAAAGGTGAACGAGGCCCCAAGGGCATTCCAGCTGTAGCCGGAGTACAACGCGCCCAGTGCGCCGCCGGTGCCGGCCAATGCCGCGTATAACGCCTGGCCCTGCCCTTGCTGGCGCGCACCGAAGCTACGTTGCACGAACTGGATGGCAGCGGCGTGAAAGCTGCCGAACGTCGCCGCGTGCAACACCTGGGCAAACAGCAGCACCGATAAAAATTCAGCGAGCGACCCCAGCAGCAACCAACGCAGCGCCGCCAGCAGGAAACTCGCCAGCAGCACCCGGCGCACGGAGAAGCGCGCAAGGATCTTGCTCATGGCCAGAAACATCAACACTTCGGCCACCACGCCAACTGCCCAGAGCAGGCCGATCAAGCCACGGCTGTAACCCAATCGCTCAAGGTGCAACGTCAGAAAGGTGTAATACGGGCCGTGACTCATCTGCATCAGCGCCACGCACGCGTAAAACGCCAGCACACCGGGGCTGCGCAACTGCTTGAGAAACCCGTCAGCCGCCAGTCTTTCACTCTGGACCGGTTGCGCGTTCGGCACCCACAGGCTGCTGACGACGATCCCGGCCATGATCAGCACCAACGCCACCGGGTAGATGTCGAGGCTGAGCCATTCGAACAAGCGGCCGAGCGCGACCACGGTGATGATGAAACCGATGGAACCCCACAACCGGATCTGGCTGTAACGGGACGTCTGCCCTTTCAGATGCGCCAGGGTGATGACTTCGAACTGCGGCAACACCGCGTGCCAGAAAAACGCATGCAACGCCATGACCATCGCCAGCCAGGCGTAGGTTTTGCTGACGAAAATCAGCGAAAACGTCAGCAGCGTGCAGACCGCGCCAAAGCGCACGATGGCCAGGCGCTGGCCGGTGTAGTCCCCGAGCCAGCCCCAGATGTTTGGCGCGACGCAACGCATCAGCATCGGGATCGCCACCAGTTCGCCGATGCGCGCGGCAGAAAAACCCAGGTGATCGAAGTACAGCGCCAGGAACGGCGCTGTCGAACCGAGCAAGGCGAAATAGAACAGATAGAAACTGGAAAGCCGCCAGTACGGGAGCGCCGCCACGACCGTCAGGCCGCAGCGGCTATCAGGTCAGCCATCAAAGCTGACCCAGCACCGGCGTGCTCACGCGCACATCGGCATTTTGCCCGCGGTGACGCAACAGGTGATCCATCAGCACGATGGCCATCATCGCTTCGGCAATCGGCGTGGCACGGATGCCGACGCACGGGTCGTGACGGCCCTTGGTGATGACCTCCACCGGGTTGCCATTGATGTCGATGGAACGGCCCGGCGTGGTGATGCTCGACGTCGGTTTCAACGCCAAATGCGCCACGATTGGCTGGCCGGAGGAAATGCCGCCGAGGATGCCGCCAGCGTTGTTGCTGAGGAATCCTTCCGGGGTCATTTCATCGCGATGCTCGGTGCCGCGCTGGGAAACACTGGCGAAACCGGCGCCGATTTCCACGCCTTTGACCGCGTTGATGCTCATCAGCGCGTGGGCCAGTTCGGCGTCGAGACGGTCGAAGATCGGCTCGCCGAGGCCTGGCATCACGCCTTCGGCGACGACGGTGATCTTCGCGCCAACCGAATCCTGGTCGCGGCGCAACTGGTCCATATAGGCTTCCAGTTCTGGCACCTTGTCCGGATCAGGGCTGAAAAAGGCGTTTTCTTCCACCGAATCCCAGGTCTTGAACGGGATTTCGATCGGGCCGAGCTGGCTCATGTAACCGCGAATGACGATGCCCTGGGTGGCCAGGTATTTCTTGGCAATCGCGCCAGCCGCCACACGCATGGCGGTTTCCCGCGCCGAGCTGCGGCCGCCACCGCGGTAATCGCGTTCGCCGTACTTGTGGTGATAGGTGTAGTCGGCGTGGGCCGGGCGGAACAGGTCCTTGATTGCCGAGTAATCCTTGGACTTCTGGTCGGTGTTGCGGATCAACAGGCCGATAGAGCAGCCCGTGGTGCGACCTTCGAAAATGCCGGAGAGGATTTCGACTTCGTCGGCTTCCTGGCGTTGGGTGGTGTGGCGGCTGGTGCCGGGTTTGCGGCGATCGAGGTCGCGCTGCAAATCTTCCAGGGAAATTTCCAGCCCCGGCGGGCAGCCGTCGACAATGGCGACCAACGCCGGACCATGGCTTTCGCCCGCGGTGGTGACAGTGAACAGCTTGCCGTAGGTATTGCCGGACATGCAGGACGCTCCGTGAAATGAACCTGAATACGTAATGCGCGCCAGTATACGCAGGCTACCCAACTAGTTCATCCTCGAACCTTATGGGTGCCTGCGAGTCCAACCGGCATCTTGTTCATGATGGCGTGATGATGCTGCGAGTTTTAGCCTTGAGCCTTACCTTGTTTACCGGCTTTGTACAGGCCACCGTCCTGCAACGGCCGATCACATTGGATACCGGCACCGGGGAGCTTTTCGGCTCGTTGTTGCTGCCAAAATCCGACAAACCCGTACCGGTTGTCCTGATCATTTCCGGCTCCGGTCCTACAGACCGTGACGGCAATAACCCAGACGGTGGACGCAACGACAGCCTCAAGCGCCTCGCCTGGGTGCTGGCCAAACACAACATTGCCAGCGTGCGTTACGACAAACGCGGCGTGGCGGCGAGCCTCGCGGCGACCCCGGACGAACGCAATCTGACGGTGGAAGCCTATGTGGCCGACGCCGAGGCCTGGGGCCACAAGCTCAAAAGCGATCCGCGCTTTGGCCAGTTGATTCTGCTGGGCCACAGCGAAGGCGCATTGATCGCCAGCCTCGCGGCGCCGAGCGTCGATGCCGCCGGGGTGATTTCCCTGTCCGGCAGCGCACGGCCGATCGATCAGGTGCTGCGTCAGCAACTGAGCAATCGCTTGCCTCCTCCGCTGATGCTGCGCAGCAATGAACTGCTCGACAGCCTCAAGGCCGGCCGCACCGATGACAACGTACCGCCGCAACTTCAGGTGATATTCCGCCCGAGCGTGCAGCCGTACCTGATCTCACTGTTCCGCCAGGACCCCGCCGCCGCATTCGCCAAACTGAAAATGCCGGCACTGATCATTCAAGGCAGCAACGACATCCAGGTCGGTGTCGGCGACGCCAGGTTGTTGCAGGCCGCCAAACCGGACGCCGAACTGGCGTTGATCGAGGGCATGAACCACGTCATGCGCATCGTGCCCAACGACGTCAAACGGCAATTGGCCTCTTACAAAGATCCGCAATTGCCGCTGGCAGCCGAGCTGGGCGCGCGAATCCTCGGGTTTATTGACGGACTTCGCTCCAGTTGAGCGCTTTTTTAAGCGCTTTTTCCCTCCAGTCCTGAAAAAAACGGCCGATAAGCCTTTGTCGCCAGCGTTATGACTGGCGACAAGCTGAGCTTGGACAGGATCTCGCCGTTATGACTGATACCCCGACTTCACCCGACACCACCGCTGAAAAAGACGCACCGCCAGCGGTCGAGCTGCCGTGGGCGGACGTCCACGTCGAGCACCACAAGATGCTCCGCCTGGCGCCGTTGCAGACCGACCGCAACACCGGCGGGCGGCCACTGCGCTTTGTCGAATTCGGTTATGCCGAACGCAACGACAAGAAACACAGTCTGTTGCGCATGACCATTTCCCTGCCCGGCCAGCGCGTGCGCAAGGAACAGAACCACCTCGACGTGTGGGTCGACCACACCACAAAACGCGTGCATTTCGGGCCGGACAGCGGTTTGCAGATCGAACCGATGAACCGTGGCATCGGCCGCTACATGGCAGCACAGGGCATTACCTGGGCGAAAAAGCGCTGGCCCGGCTACACCGTCGACGGCACCGACCTGAACAACAAGGACGCGCTGAACGAAGACACGCGCCTGCGCCGTGATCGCTTTTTGAAAGCGCATGGTTTTGAGGTGGCGTACGCCGACGCCCAGCATTTGAAGGGCAGCGTCAAAGAGGTGCAGGTCGGCGACCTGTTGGCCGACTGGAACACCGAGAAGCTGCAGCAGGTGGAAATTCTCGAAGCGGCGCAGATGCTGCAGCAGGCCGAGCAGAACCTGGCCGAGCAGGAAGTGAAGCTGAAGAAACACGAAGAAAAGGTCAGCAAGTACAAACGCGAAGACGCGGGGCTGCGGTTCACCATTACGTGCCTGGTGGCGTTTGCGGTGTTTCAGGCGGGGTTGTTGATCTGGATTGCCACACACCGTTGAAGGCTGCCCACTCCCTGTAGGAGCGAGCCTGCTCGCGATGGACTTAAGGGCGACGCGTGTTTCCAGCAAACACGCGTCATCGTTAACGACCATCGCGAGCAGGCTCGCTCCTACAGGGGATAGCGTCCTCAGGTCAGACGCGTGAAGCGAACAACGCCTGATGCTCCCGGCACTGCTGCGCCGTCAACATGAACACGCCATGCCCGCCGCGCTCGAAATCGAGCCAGGCAAAGTCGACTTCCGGGTACAACGCGTCAACGTGAACCTGGCTGTTGCCCACTTCGACAATCAGCAAACCCTTCTCGGTCAGATGATCCGCCGCTTCGGCGAGCATCCGTCGTACCAGGTTCAAGCCATCGTCGCCACAGGCCAGGCCCAGCTCGGGTTCATGCTGATATTCCTGCGGCATGTCGGCGAAATCTTCCGCATCGACGTAAGGCGGGTTCGACACGATCAGGTCGAAACGCTGGCCCGGCAAGCCATCGAAACCATCGCCCTGCACGGTGTAGACCCGCTCATCGACACCATGGCGCTCGATATTCTGGTTGGCCACTTCCAGCGCTTCGAACGACAGATCCGCCAACACGACTTCGGCGTCCTGGAATTCATAGGCGCAGGCAATACCGATGCAACCGGAACCGGTGCACAGGTCAAGAATCCGCGCAGGCGCGGCGCCCAGCCACGGTGCGAAACCCTTTTCAATCAGCTCACCGATCGGCGAACGCGGAATCAATACACGCTCATCGACGATGAACGACATGCCGCAGAACCATGCTTCACCCAACAGGTAAGCGGTGGGAATGCGTTCTTCGATGCGCCGCTTGAGCAAACGCTGCAGCTTGACCAGCTCATCGTCTTCCAGATTGCAGTCGAGGTAGCTGTCAGCAATTTCCCACGGCAAGTGCAAGGCACCCAACACCAGTTGACGGGCTTCGTCCCAGGCGTTGTCGGTCCCATGGCCGAAAAACAGATCCTCCCCATGGAAGCGGCTGACGGCCCAACGGATATGGTCACGCAGGGTACGAAGTCGGGAAGTGATCACGGGGTAAACTCCAGAAAAAACGACTGGCGATTCTAACAGCCAAAACGCGTTACGACGACGCAGGAAAAACACCGGCTCAGATGTAGGACATATCCATTTTTATCGCTGGCTATTGAACAAAACGAGGATATTGACAAGGCTGCAGGCCAGTAACGACGGCGCCTACGATGGTAGCGATTCACAGAAGCGCTCAGCCAGAGGACAATGTCGCAAAAGCCCCACTCCAAGGAGCCCCAGAATGTCCGTTCCAAAAACGATGTTTCAACTCAGCGGTCGCGGTTATGCCGCCGCCAATCTGAGCCATGCGACCCTTGTCATCATCGATGCCCAGAAAGAATACCTCAGCGGCCCCCTGGCCCTGGTCGGCATGGATGCTGCCGTCGCGAACATCAAGCAGCTGGTGAGCGCTGCCCGCGCAGCCGGCCGTCCTATCGTGCATGTGCGCCACCTTGGCACCGTCGGCGGGCTGTTCGATCCGCAAGGCGAGCGCGGTGAATTCATCCCGGGCCTCGAACCACAGAGCGACGAAACCATCATCGGCAAGTTGCTGCCGAGTGCGTTTCACGGCACCGAACTGCTGGACCGCCTGCAAAATCTCGGCTCCCTGGACCTGATCGTATGCGGTTTCATGAGTCACTCCAGCGTCAGCACCACCGTGCGCGCCGCGAAAAACCTGGGCTTTCGCTGCACCCTCGTTGAAGACGCCTGTGCAACGCGCGATTTGCCCTACAAGGGTGGCGTGTTGAGCGCTGACCACGTTCAACAGACCGAAATGGCGATCATGGCGGACAACTTCGCCACCCTCGCCCTGACCCACGATCTGATCTGATCGACGCTTGATGAGCGGCTCATGTCGCCGCTCATCCGCAAAAGCCTCTCGTTCGCTGTAAATGTCATAGCCTCAGGAACATCCCGGTCAACTCCCGGTCGAAGGGCCGATACCCATTGAGGAAGGTCGGAATGAAGTTATCCGATGGTTTTGACGCACGCCGCTTGCGGCCCAAAGGCCAAAGCAACTGGCGTTTTCGATTCGGCGCAGCCTTTGCTGCCTTGCTGGCAACGTGCGGTGTGTTGCTGGCGATGGCCGGCGCCGCCAGCCTGCTGGGCCACCCGCCGGCACTCGGCGAGCTGAATGCCAGCCCGCTGGGCTCGGCAATCATTCTGGCGGTCGGTCTGTTCCTGCTCTACCTGGGCGTTTGGCTGTGGCGGCGTTGCCGTCGCCGTGCGCGCCAGTCGCAAGAGCTGAACATGTCCCCGCATCTGATGAAAAAACACGACTGAATTGACGGCCTGACGTTTACCGGGCCCCAATTGTTATCGGTCGTGTCTCGACTTGGGTAAACTGGCCGCCCTTCGCGGAGGCTGATATGCAAGACAACGATTTTTCCCTGTTCAAAAGCGCGATCCAAGGCGTCAAGCCGATCAAGCACGATCGCGCCGAAACCGGCAAACCCAAGGCTGACCGCGCGCAGATCGCCAAGCTGCGTCAAGCCGCCACCGTGCGCACCGATGCCACCACCGTTGACGGCCTGTCCGATCAGTTCGTGATCGACGTCGGCCCGGAAGACGAGCTGATGTGGGCGCGCGACGGCGTGCAGGAAAGCCAGATGCGCAAGCTCAAGATCGGGCAAATCCCCTTCGAAGGCAGCCTCGACCTGCACGGCATGAGTGTGGAAAAGGCCCGGGAAACCCTCTGGGCGTTCCTGGCGGAAGCAACCAAATTCGAAATCCGCTGCGTGCGCGTCACCCACGGCAAAGCTGTGCGCCTGGACGGCAAGCGGCCGATGATCAAAAGCCACGTCAACACCTGGCTGCGCCAGCATTCACAGGTACTTGGCTTCACCTCGTGCCAGGCGAAACATGGTGGTGCCGGAGCGGTTTATGTGATGCTCAAACGCACCATGATGGAAGGTCGCGACGAGTAAAGCTGTTGCGCCGCGCTTGCAGCGTCGTATCCGCCACACCGATCTGGCTACTGACTGACCACTCAGCGCAGGCATACCGACTTGCAATGATATGGGAGCTCCCGTAATACTTCGCAGATGGAATTTAAAGAAAGACTCAAAACAGCCCGCCAACACGCCAAGCTCAATCAGACCGAGCTTGCCGAGCGCGCGGGGCTGACTCAAACCTCAATCTCCGACCTCGAGCGCGGGAAATCGAAAGCGACAGCCTTTGTTGCCCAGATTGCTTCAGTGTGTGGCGTTTCACCGATGTGGCTGGCTGAAGGTGTCGGCGACATGCTTAAAGGGGTCTCCCCCCCTCCAGACATTTCAATGTCAGACATCCAGCCTTGGGACGACAGCACCCCTCTGGATGACGATGAGGTTTATGTCCCCTTCCTGCGTGAAGTTGAGCTGGCGGCGGGTTCAGGCCGTTTCGTGATCGCAGAAAACGACAGCGCCAGGCTGCGTTTCTTCAAAAAAGACCTGCGTCACAATAACGTGCAGTTCAACAACGCCAGGTGCGTGCGGGTGAGCGGGAACAGCATGTTCCCGGTACTGCGCGACGGCGCCACCGTCGGCATGAACATTGGCAAGAATTCGCTGGGCGACATCGTGGACGGCGACATGTACGCGATCAACCACAACGGCCAGCTCCGTGTGAAACAAGTCTACCGACTGCCCAGCGGGATCCGGCTACGCAGCTTCAACCGTGACGAGCATCCGGACGAGGACTACACCTTCGCCGAGATCCAGGAGCAGCAGATTGCGATCCTGGGTCATGTCTTTTGGTGGGCAATGTATTCGCGGTGAACCGAGTTGCGGTGATTCGTGAACGTCCAGTGCCATGACGTGCAATACAACAAACCGACGCATATCCAAGAGGAGCCCGCCAAGCGCGGGCTTTTTTTTTTGCACCTGAAATACAGGTGCAGAATAAAATATGGGAATACCCGTTTACACGAAATATGGGAACGCCTATATTCGTATTCAAGCCAACGGGAAATCGATCGGAAGCTGCCAACTATCACTTCTGCCCATTCATTGAGTGGGCAGTGGGATGTAGGCCTGCATCAAACGCAAGGCTCACCAGAGCAAAAAGCGACATCAATGGACTGAGGTAAAAACCATGACTGTAGACATCAGCAACTTCACCATCGCTACCCCGCTTCCAATCTCCGACACCAACCCGATTGCGCTTGAGCTCATCGGCTGGCGCGCACTGGTCGAATGCCCCGACGTCATCTCAATGCTTGAAGATGGTTCGCTGCAGATGACGGCGCCGACGCTTGGAGCGTCCAGCAAGAGCACGCTACGAACTCGCTGTGAGTGGAAGGAGCCAGGTTACTGGCTGTTCTCCAGCGCAGCGGACCACTGGAACCGCCAGGAAATGCGACTGACCAAAGTCAACTCGCTGCAGAAAGTCGTGATTGGCCAAATTCATGTGAAGGGTTCAGAACGACCTCCGGTAAAGGTGTTCTGGAACAAAGGAAAAATCACCATGGGGTTCCGGTCAAGCTACCTCCAGGACGATCCGGTCAACTCGACGGTGTTGGAGAACGTACCACTCGGTGCACTTTTCAAAATAAACATTCACGCCAACTCGAGCGGCGCCGTTTCTGTATCGGCCAGCTGTAACGGCGTCAAATCCACTTCCGCGATCATGCGCCTCGACAACACCTGGGACACGAAAACGCTTGCCTTTCACGGAGGCGTGTACAACCAGATCGATTACTCCGACACCACCGACCCGCTAGACGGTTCCGTCTGCATCATCAGCGATCTGTCGATCACTCACGCCTGATAGACCTGCCCGGCCTGATGAGCAAAACAGGTTTCAGGGGAACATCACTGCTGCAGCCTGGCGACAGGCTGTAGCGGGATGCGGATAAAATCCGGCAGGCCTGCGCGACCGACAAACACTTGCAGGCCGCAACGACCGATTTTGGGCTTCGCGCCCGCTGGCAATACAACTGCCGTCACACATACGCTACCATGTGCCTCATGTCGGGGATGAACCCTGCGTTTTATTGCCACTCGGCTCGGTCGTAGCGTTCAGATGTTGCTATCGACCACGCCCGACGAATCAACTCCGGCATCGACCAGAGTGAACGGGCCGTTTGAAACGAGCTCGATTGGTACAACATTGGTACAGACAGAAACAGTACCCCTCTGAAACCCTTATGGAATCAGCCCCTGTGACACTGGAACAGAATTACACCGCGATTCTCGGCCAATTGGGCGAGGACGTCTCCCGCGAGGGCCTGCTCGACACGCCAAAACGTGCCGCCAAAGCCATGCAGTACCTCTGCCGCGGTTATGAACAGACACTGGAAGAAGTCACCAACGGTGCCTTGTTCAGCTCCGACAACAGCGAAATGGTGCTGGTGAAAGACATCGAGCTCTACTCGTTGTGCGAACACCACCTGCTGCCGTTCATCGGCAAGGCGCACGTCGCTTACATCCCGAGCGGCAAAGTGCTGGGCCTGTCGAAAGTCGCGCGGATCGTCGATATGTACGCCCGCCGCCTGCAGATCCAGGAAAACCTCAGCCGCCAGATCGCCGATGCGGTCCAGCAGGTCACCGGCGCCTTGGGCGTTGCTGTGGTGATCGAGGCCAAGCACATGTGCATGATGATGCGCGGTGTGGAAAAGCAGAATTCGTCGATGATCACCTCGGTGATGCTGGGTGAGTTCCGCGAAAACGCTGCCACTCGCAGCGAGTTTCTCAGCCTGATCAAGTAATTCGCAGCAACGAAGAAAACCGGCATTCATCGCCGGTTTTTTTTCGTCTGCGAAAAATCAGGTAAGCTGCGCGCCTTCTTTCGCCCCGTGAGGCTTGTACCGTGTTCGTTAAAGCGCTTCGTGTCGGCCTCGGCCAACTGATCATCTTCATCGACTTCATCACCCGTCCCGGCAAGAAGCAGCGCCCTGCCGCCGCCCAGGCTCAGGTTGAAGCGGCTGCCAAGGACCTGACGCTGTATCAGTTCCACGCCTGCCCGTTCTGCGTGAAAACCCGCCGCACCCTGCGCCGCCTGAACGTGCCGGTGGCGTTGCGTGATGCGAAGAACAACGAGCAGGATCGTCAGGCTCTGCTGGAGCAAGGCGGCAAGATCAAGGTCCCGTGCCTGCGCATTGAAGAGAATGGCCAGACCACCTGGATGTATGAGTCCAAGGTGATCATTGATTATCTGGACAAGCGCTTCGCGGCGGCGTGAGGTTTGTGGTGTGGCTGACGGCCTCTTCGCGGGCAAGCCTCGCTCCTACAGGTTATGCATCTTCTGTAGGAGCGAGGCTTGCCCGCGAAGGCGTCGGATCAACCACCACAAATCTCAAACAAAAAAAAACCGGCCCATGAGCCGGTTTTTTTATCTCTGCGATCAGGCCGCTTCCGCTGCCTGCGCCTGTCGCACCACCGCCGCCAATCGCTTCAACCCTTCATCCAGCCGCGCCGGATCGATGTGGCTGAAGTTCAGCCGTAAATGCCCCGGGTGATTGTCCGGCTCCGGAAAAAACGGCTCACCCGGCATGAACGCCACATCCGCCGCCAGTGCCGGCTTGAGCAACGTGCGCGTGTCCAGCGGTTGTTTCAGCGTCAACCAGAAAAACAGCCCGCCCTGCGGCACGTTCCACTCTGCCAAATCAGAAAAATGCGTTTCCAGTGCCGACTGAAACGCATCCCGACGCACCCGGTAAAAGTCCCGCAGCTCACTCAGGTGCTGCTGGAATTTCTCGGTGCCGATCCATTGCAGCGCTTGCCACTGGCCGACGCGGTTGGTGTGCAGATCGGCGGACTGCTTGAGCTTCAGCAAATGCGGAAACAGGTCCGGACTGGCGATCAGGTAGCCGACTCGCAGTCCCGGCAACAGGGTTTTCGACACGGTGCCGGTGTAGATCCAGCTGGTCTTTTTCAAGCGACTGACGATTGGCCTGGCACTGCCGCCATCAAACGTCAGCTCGCGATACGGCTCGTCTTCGATCAGGGTGACGCCGAACTCATCCAGCAACGCGGCGACCGCATCGCGCTTGGCCTCGCTGTAGCGCACCGCCGACGGGTTCTGGAACGTCGGGATCAGGTAGATGAACGCAGGCTGGTGTTTTTCCAGACGCGTGCGCAGCTCAAGCAGATTAGGGCCATCGGCTTCCAGCGGCACGGTGATGCAATCAGCGCCAAACAGTTGAAAGATCTGCAACGCCGCCAGGTATGTCGGCGCTTCGAGCAGGATCTCGGTGCCTTTGTCGATGTAGAGCTTGGCCGCCAGATCGAGGGTTTGCTGCGAGCCGCTGACCACCAATACCTGACTCGACTCACAGGGCACGCCCAACGCTCGCGCCTCGGCCGCCAGCGCCTCGCGCAACGCCGGCTCCCCTTCGCTCATGCCGTATTGGCCGATGGACAGCGGCATGTCGGCCCATTCGACGGTCGGCAGCATGACTTCGGCCGGCAAGCCACCGGCGAACGACATCACTTGCGGGCGCTGGGCGGCGGCGAGGATTTCACGAATCAAAGAACTTTTAAGGCGCGAGACACGTTCGGAAAAAGCCATGGGAGGTCACCGGTAGCGAGGCCTGAGGAAAATGAGTCAAACTGGTTGACCGAAATTACGACAACCCGAACGGATACGTCAACATGCTTGACCTTAAAAATCCCGCCTCCCAGCAACAGGCCATGGAAGCGTTTTTCTTCGGCTACCAGGCGTTCACCGCCAAGGCCGACGAAATGCTCGAGCGTCGCGGCTTGAGCCGGGTGCATCAACGCATCGTGTTTTTCATCGCCCGTTATCCGAACCTGAGCGTCAAGGAGTTGCTGGCATTGCTCGGCGTGAGCAAGCAAGCACTGAACATTCCACTGCGCCAGTTAGTGGAAATGCACCTGGTGGACAGCGTTGCGTCCGAGACCGACAAGCGTAAGCGGTTGCTGGAACTGACCGTGGAAGGGGCGCGGTTTGAGCAGTCGTTACGGCGTGAGCAGGTGAAACTGCTGGAGCGGGTGTTTGCCGAGGCTGGGGAGACGGCGGTGAATGGGTGGTTGGCGGTGAATCTGGCGCTTGGGGAGAACCAGCAAAAAATCTGAATCCTGGAAACCGCCTTCGCGGGCAAGTCGGATCGCCGCACCGCTCGCTCCTACAGGATATGCGCCGCTTTTGTAGGAGCGAGGCTTGCCCGCGAAGGCGTCCTTTCTGGCGATATATCCCTATTGCCAAACTTTTCGTCTACAAAATCAAAAACATTATTTGCATTATTTGTATACAAAAGCATAATCCACTGCGTGCGAGTTCCTGACCAAGCGGTCAACAAATTCGCGAATGCCTCAAAGGGCCGCTGCCACCCTCATGGGTCCGGCCCTGGAAATAACAATAAAACTCTTGAGGAGTACTCGCTGTGGAAAGCCGCAAATCCGAAGCCCCGTCGCTGGAACTCTCGCCGCCATTACGCAATGGCTGGCTGGAACGCATCTTCAAACTCAGCTTGCATGGCACCACGGTGAAGACCGAGTTGATTGCCGGTCTGACAACCTTCATCACCATGGCTTACATCATCTTCGTCAACCCCAACATCATGGCCGACGCCGGGATCGATCACGGCGCGGCATTCGTTGCAACGTGCATCGCGGCTGCACTGGGTTGTCTGTTGATGGGCCTGTACGCCAACTGGCCGGTCGGCCTCGCGCCGGGCATGGGCCTCAACGCCTTCTTCACCTACACCGTGGTCGGCACCATGGGCTACAACTGGGAAACCGCACTCGGTGCAGTGTTCGTGTCCGGTGTGTTGTTCATGATCCTGACCTTCTCCAAGATCCGCGAATGGCTGCTCAACAGCATTCCGGTGAGCCTGCGCTTTGCGATGGGCGCCGGCGTAGGTCTGTTCCTCGGCCTGATCGGCTTGAAAACCGCCGGTATCGTTGTCGATAGCCCGGCAACGCTGATCAAGCTCGGCTCGCTGCGTGAACCCGGCCCGCTGCTCGCCGCGATCTGCTTCCTGATGATCGCCGTGCTCAGTTACCACAAGGTGTTCGGTGCGATTCTCATCAGCATCATCACCGTGACGCTGGCCGGCTGGGGTCTGGGCCTGGTGCATTACGAAGGGATCATGTCGGCACCGCCGAGCCTGGCACCGACCTGGATGGCCATGAACGTCGCCGGCGTATTCAACGTCAGCATGATCAGCGTAGTGCTGGCCTTCCTCTTCGTGCACATGTTCGACACCGCCGGCACTTTGATGGGCGTCGCCCAGCGCGCCAACCTGGTGAACGCGGACGGCCGCATCGAAAACCTCTCTCGCGCCATGAAAGCCGACAGTGCCTCCAGCGTATTCGGTGCCGTGGTGGGTGTTCCTCCGGTAACAAGCTACGTGGAAAGTGCCGCGGGTGTAGCCGCTGGTGGTCGGACTGGTCTTACCGCTGTTACCGTAGGTGTGTTATTTATTGCAGCCATGTTTTTCGCACCGCTGGCTGGCATGATCCCCGCTTATGCAACAGCCGGTGCGCTGATTTACGTGGCGATGCTGATGATGGGCGGCATGGCGCACATCGAATGGGACGAAGCGACCGACAGCATTCCGGCGATCGTCACCGCGATCATGATGCCGCTGACCTTCTCGGTCGCCGACGGTATTGCGCTGGGCTTCATCACCTATGTGGCGTTGAAAGCCGGCACCGGTAAATACAAGGAAATTTCCGTGAGCCTGTGGGTGCTCTGCGCGATCTTCATCGCCAAGTTCATCTTCTTGTAAACACAGGTACTCGCTTGAAAACAGCCTCACCCCGTCGGGTGAGGCTTTTGTGCAAATGGAGGAAAGTGATGAGTCTGGAAACCTGGCTGCTGTTCAGCGGCGCTGCGCTGGTGGTGATCCTGATCCCGGGGCCACTGTCGTTGCTGATGATCAGCAACAGTTTGAATTACGGTTTGCGTCGTTCTTACCCGGCGTTTTTGGGTGGCGTGATTGCGTCGATCTGCTTGCTCAGCGCTTCCGCGTTGGGATTGGGGGCGTTGTTGCTGGCTTCGGAACAGCTGTTCAGCGCATTGAAAATCGTCGGTGCGCTGTACCTGTTCTACCTCGCCTGGCAGAGCTGGCAGCAATCGCGCCAGCCATCGGTCGGCGCTGAAGTGCCCCAGGCTGCGCCAGTGCCACGTTTCCGTGCCCTGTTCGGGCGCGCATTTGTGCTGGGTGCGAGCAATCCGAAAGACATCCTGTTCTTCGCCGCGTTCCTGCCGCAGTTCTTGAGCGCCGGGCAACCGTTCCTGCCGCAGTTGCTGGTGATGATTGCCACGTGGACGGTGTTGGATCTGCTGTGCAAATTGGCTTACGGGTTAGGCGCCCATGGTGCGGCGCGGTATCTGCGCAGTGGCAAGGGGCAGAGCTGGTTTAACCGCGTGAGTGCCGGACTGTTTAGCGGTGCCGGCGCAGCGTCGCTGTTGAGCCGTTAAAAGCATCGCCGGCAAGCCGGCTCCTACAAGGATTTGCGCAGTCCTTGTAGGAGCCGGCTTGCCGGCGATAGCGTCAGAACAGGCACCACATTCCTGAAGGCGAAAAAAAGCCCGCAGTGTGAGCGGGCGAAAGACCAAAGAAGCTATATGCGCAGTCGCTTCTCGGAGGCGACAGCTGCTTGGGGGATCAGCTGCCGCGGTACGTGGAATAGCTATAAGGCGAAATCAGCAGCGGCACATGGTAGTGATCCTGTTCCGCAGAGATGCCAAACCGCAGCACCACCACATCCAGGAACGCAGGCTCCGGCAGCTGAACGCCACGGGCGCGGTAGTAATCGCCCGCATGAAACTGCACCTGATAGACCCCGGTGCGGTAGTCATCGCCCTGCAGCAGCGGTGCATCGACGCGGCCGTCGCTGTTGGTGATTGCACTGGCGACCAATTCCAGCTGCGAGCCTTCAACGCGGTACAACTCGACCTTGATCGAGCTGCCCGGGCAACCGTGTGCAGCGTCCAAAACGTGTGTAGTCAAACGTCCCATTGATTCTGCGCGCCTGCCTGCGTAGAGCAGTCAGACCTCGCGCCTCCCGAAGTCAGTTGAAAAGGAGACCGCACCGATTCGGAGCACGAAAAGCTGCGGCGAGCGACTGATTAAGACACTTTTCATAAAAATTGTACACAATAAAAACGACATTTTTGCAGCCAGCACCGCCATTCAAGGATTCGCAGTCAATCTGACGCCAAACCATGCGAGCAGCGGACCTTCTATCCATTAGCTGACCAACTGGGCAGGTTTCTTGCAGTAGCACTCCAAGATGACAGCAGATGAAAAATGCGAAAATTCAGGCTTACAAAGTGGATATAAAGTTGTATACAATCAGCCCATCGCTGTGACGCCAGCCTGTCATCCCATCGCCAGGCCGCCACACAACCTGTCAACGAATAAGAAGGAAGACTGCAGTGAGCGCTGACTACCCACGCGACCTGATCGGTTACGGCAGTAACCCTCCTCACCCACACTGGCCGGGCAATGCGCGCATCGCCCTGTCTTTCGTGCTCAATTACGAAGAAGGCGGCGAGCGCAACATCCTGCACGGCGATAAAGAGTCCGAAGCCTTCCTTTCGGAAATGGTCTCGGCGCAGCCGCTGCAAGGCGCGCGCAACATGAGCATGGAATCCCTTTACGAGTATGGCAGCCGCGCCGGCGTCTGGCGGATTCTGAAACTGTTCAAGGAATTCGACATTCCGCTGACCATCTTCGCCGTGGCCATGGCCGCCCAGCGCCACCCGGACGTGATCCGCGCGATGGTCGATGCCGGTCACGAGATCTGCAGCCACGGCTATCGCTGGATCGACTACCAGTACATGGACGAAGCGCAGGAACGCGAGCACATGCTCGAAGCGATCCGCGTCCTCACCGAAATCACCGGCGAACGCCCGTTGGGCTGGTACACCGGCCGCACCGGCCCGAACACCCGCCGGCTGGTGATGGAAGAAGGCGGCTTTCTCTACGACTGCGACACCTACGACGACGACCTGCCCTACTGGGAACCGAACAACCCGACCGGCAAGCCGCACCTGGTGATCCCGTACACCCTGGACACCAACGACATGCGCTTCACCCAGGTCCAGGGCTTCAACAAGGGCGACGACTTTTTTGAATACCTGAAAGACGCTTTCGATGTGCTGTACGCCGAAGGTGCCGAAGCGCCGAAAATGCTCTCGATCGGTCTGCACTGCCGGCTGATCGGCCGTCCGGCGCGTCTGGCTTCGCTCAAGCGCTTTATCGAATACGCTAAAAGTCATGAACAGGTGTGGTTCAGCCGCCGCGTCGACATCGCTCGCCACTGGCACGAAACCCACCCGTACCAAGGGGCTGCCCAATGAGCACCTTTCAAACCCTGAAACCCTCGACCCTGAGCCGCGACGCGTTCGTCGCCGCTTTCGCCGACATCTACGAACATTCGCCATGGGTGGCCGAAAAGGCCTTCGACCTGGGCCAGGACGCTTCGATCGACGAGATCGAAACCCTGCACCAGCGCATGAGCGACATCCTGTTGAGCGCTGATCACGAAAGCCAGTTGGCCCTGATCAACGCTCACCCGGACCTGGCCGGCAAAGCCGCCGTCCAGGGCCAGTTGACCGAAGCCAGCACCAATGAACAGGCTGGCGCCGGTATTCACCAATGCACGGCCGAAGAGTTTTCTCGCTTCACCGAGCTGAACGACGCTTATAAAGCCAAGTTCAAGTTTCCCTTCATCATGGCGGTAAAAGGCAGCAACCGGCATCAGATCCTCGCGGCGTTCGAAACGCGCATTCACAACCCGGCAGATACCGAGTTCAAGTGCGCGCTGGCGGAGATCAACAAGATCGCCCTGTTCCGATTACTGACCCTATAGCGAGCCTTGCCCGAGCGACATTGGACGCAAACATCGCCCAGGGCACTGCAAGCATCCCAAGCCAACTTATTAAAGGCAGACAAGAAGAATGAAAGCTTACGCCGTACCTTTCGAGAAGTTCGTCAACCTGGCCGACGCCCGCCTGGGCACCAAAATCATTTCGGTCACCGATGACTGGTTCGCAGACGCCAACCGTCTGTTCCAACCGACCCCGGCCGTGTGGAAGGAGGGCGTGTTCGATGACAACGGCAAGTGGATGGACGGCTGGGAATCGCGCCGCAAACGCTTCGAAGGCTACGACAGCGCGGTCATCCGCCTGGGCGTGCCGGGTTCGATCAAAGGCGTGGACATCGACACTTCATTCTTCACCGGCAACTTCCCGCCATCGGCCTCGCTGGAAGCCTGCTTCCTCGCGTCTGGCGAGCCGGACGACAACACCCAGTGGACTGAAGTGCTGTCGGCCGTCGAGCTGCAAGGCAACAGCCACCACTACCACGAAATCAGCAACGACCAGGCCTTCAGCCACCTGCGCTTCAACATCTACCCGGATGGCGGCGTGGCCCGTCTGCGTGTCTACGGCATTCCGTTCCGCGACTGGTCCGCTGTCGGCGACAATGAACAAGTGGACCTGGCCGCCGCCCTGAACGGTGGCCGCGCCCTCGCCTGCTCCGACGAACACTTCGGCCGCATGAGCAACATCCTCAACCCGGGCCGTGGCATCAACATGGGCGACGGCTGGGAAACCGCACGTCGTCGCACGCCGGGCAATGACTGGGTGATCGTCGCGCTGGGTCATGCCGGCGAGATCGAAAAAGTCGTCGTCGACACCCTGCACTTCAAGGGCAACTATCCGGACACCTGCTCGATCCAGGGCGCCTTTGTGAAGGGCGGTACCGACAGCCAGATCGAAACCCAATCACTGTTCTGGCGCGAACTGTTGCCGGCGCAGAAACTGGAAATGCACGCCGAACACACCTTCGCCGAACAGATCAAGGCACTGGGCCCGATCACCCACATCCGCCTGAACGTGTTCCCGGATGGCGGTGTGAGCCGCCTGCGTGTCCTGGGCAAGGTCGCTAAATAAGCGCTGAACCCAATCGCCAGCAGGCTGGCTCCCACAGGGGAATGCATTCCAAATGTGGGAGCGAGCCTGCTCGCGATGGCGATAGATCTAACAACATTGAATTCGGATAAGAAGACCAGCATGCGCACATTGACGATTGAACCGCTGACCAAAGAAGCCTTCGCCCCTTTCGGTGACGTGATCGAAACCGACGGCAGCGATCACTTCATGATCAACAACGGTTCGACCATGCGCTTCCATAAACTGGCGACGGTGGAAACCGCCACGCCAGAAGACAAGGCGATCATCAGCATTTTCCGCGCCGACGCGCAGGACATGCCGCTGACCGTCAGCATGCTGGAGCGTCACCCGCTGGGCAGCCAGGCTTTCATTCCGCTGCTCGGCAACCCCTTTCTGATCGTGGTCGCGCCACTTGGCGATGAACCTGTATCAGGCTTGGTCCGCGCCTTCGTCACCAACGGCAGGCAGGGCATTAATTACCATCGCGGCGTCTGGCACCACCCGGTGCTGACGATCGAAAAGCGGGATGACTTCCTGGTGGTTGATCGCAGTGGCACAGGCAATAACTGCGATGAGCATTTTTTCAAAGAGGATGAGCGTTTGATCCTCGCCCCCCACCAATAAGAGAAGGTCTGATCACTCGACAACAGAGTGACAGGCGAGAGGTAAAGACTGTGGAAGCACATCTGTTGGAATGGCTGAACCTGAGCGTGCGCTGGGTTCACATGATTACTGGCGTGGCCTGGATCGGTGCGTCGTTCTATTTCGTCTGGCTGGAAAACAACCTCAATCGGGTCAACCCGAAAAGTGGTCTGGCCGGTGATTTGTGGGCGATCCACGGCGGCGGTATCTATCACCTGGAAAAATACAAACTGGCTCCACCGACCATGCCGGACAACCTGCACTGGTTCAAGTGGGAAGCCTACTTCACCTGGATGTCGGGGATCGCGCTGCTGTGCGTGGTGTTCTACTCCAACCCGACGCTGTACCTGCTGGCACCGGGCAGCAGCCTGACCGGCCCTGAAGGGGTCGCACTGGGCATCGCTTCTTTGTTCGTTGGCTGGTTCGTCTACTCCTTCCTCTGCGACTCGGCCCTGGGCAAACGCCCTGCCCTGCTCGGCTTCATCCTGTTCGTGCTGATCATTGGCGCGGCCTACGGCTTCAGCAAAGTGTTCAGCGGTCGTGGTGCGTACCTGCACGTCGGCGCGATCATCGGCACCATCATGGTCGGCAACGTGTTCCGCATCATCATGCCGGCGCAGCGCGCACTGGTAGCGGCGATTGCCGAGAACCGCACGCCCGATCCGGCACTGCCGGCCAAAGGCCTGCTGCGTTCGCGTCACAACAACTACTTCACCTTGCCGGTGCTGTTCATCATGATCAGCAACCACTTCCCGAGCACTTATGGCAGCCAGTACAACTGGCTGATCCTGGCCGGGATCGCGGTGCTGGCGGTGTTGGTGCGTCACTACTTCAACACCCGTCATGACAGCCACAAGTTTGCCTGGACCCTGCCCGTCGCAGCCGTGGGCATGATCTGCCTGGCTTACGTGACTGGCCCGGCGCAGATGCCAAGCGCACCTGAAGTGGCCAAGGCACCTGGCACCATCGAGTACCAGCCGCTGCCGGAAACCGCCCTCGGCGGTGGTGCCAAACCTGCCGCCGCGAAACCGGCTGAAGCACCGGTCCAGGCGGCAAACGCCGGCCCGGGTTTCGACAAAGTGCACAGCGTGATCCAGGAACGTTGCGCGGTATGCCACTCGGCCAAGCCGACCAGCCCGTTGTTCAGCGCAGCACCGGCCGGCGTGATGTTCGATACCCCCGAGCAGATCCGCCAGAACGCGGCGCGGATCCAGGCTCAAGCCGTCACCAGCCAGATCATGCCACTGGGCAACATCACCCAGATGACCCAGCAGGAACGTGACCTGATCGGCGCGTGGATTGTTCAGGGAGCCCCGACCAATTAACCGTTGAAAAGCTTCGCGGGCAAGCCTCGCTCCTACAGGTTTTGCGTCGTTCACAAATGATGCAAATCGCCCCAGAACCTGTAGGAGCGAGGCTTGCCCGCGAATGGCCGCAACGCGGTCTTCCCTGATGCACAAAATCACAAGAATAAAAAAGATCCGAGGTGTTGCATGTCCGAGCTATCCCAAGCGCGCATCCCCGACGCACCCGCCATTCAGCGTTTGCCCCTTTTGCAACTGATTCTGGTCGGTCTGCAACATGTTTTGCTGATGTACGGCGGAGCCATCGCGGTGCCGCTGATCATCGGACAGGCCGCTGGCCTGAGTCGTGAAGAAATCGCCTTCCTGATCAACGCTGACCTGCTGGTGGCCGGCATCGCCACCATCGTCCAGTCGCTGGGCATCGGCCCGATGGGCATTCGCATGCCAGTGATGATGGGCGCCAGCTTCGCCGCCGTCGGCAGCATGGTCGCCATGGCCGGCATGCCCGGTATCGGCCTGCAAGGAATCTTCGGCGCGACCATCGCCGCCGGGTTCTTCGGCATGCTCATCGCACCGTTCATGTCCAAAGTCGTTCGGTTCTTCCCGCCGCTGGTGACCGGCACGGTCATCACCTCGATCGGTTTGTCGCTGTTCCCCGTCGCCGTCAATTGGGCGGGCGGTGGTGCCGGCGCCGCTCAATTCGGTTCACCGATTTACCTGGCAATCGCCGCACTGGTGCTGGCCACCATTCTGTTGGTCCATCGTTTCATGCGCGGTTTCTGGGTCAACATTTCCGTGCTGATCGGCATGTGCCTCGGTTACGTGATCTGCGGGTTGATCGGCATGGTCGACCTCAGCGGCATGGCCCAGGCGCCTTGGCTGCAATTCGTCACCCCACTGCACTTCGGCATGCCGAAGTTTGAACTCGCGCCGATTCTTTCGATGTGCTTGGTCGTGGTGATCATCTTCGTCGAGTCCACCGGGATGTTCCTCGCGCTGGGCAAAATCACTGGCCAGGAAGTCTGCCCACGGATGCTGCGTCGCGGCTTGCTGTGCGATGCCGGTGCGTCGTTCTTCGCCGGTTTCTTCAACACCTTCACCCACTCCTCTTTCGCGCAGAACATCGGCCTGGTGCAGATGACCGGCGTGCGCTGCCGCTCGGTGACCATCGTTGCCGGCGGGTTGCTGATCGTGTTGAGCCTGCTGCCGAAAGCCGCGTTCCTGGTCGCCTCGATTCCGCCCGCCGTGCTTGGCGGTGCAGCGATTGCGATGTTCGGCATGGTCGCCGCCACCGGGATCAAGATTCTCCAGGAAGCCGACATCGGTGACCGTCGCAACCAATTGCTGGTGGCGGTGAGCATCGGCATGGGCCTGATTCCGGTGGTACGTCCGGAGTTCTTCGCCCACCTGCCGTTGTGGATGAGCCCGATCACCCACAGCGGCATCGCCATGGCAACGTTGAGTGCTTTGGCGCTGAACCTGCTGTTCAACATCCTCGGCGGCAAGGAACGCGCCGCGATCAACGACTGCCACGCCCACTAAGACAGAAACGCACAACCCCCTATAGGAGCGAGCCTGCTCGCGATGAATCCGAAAACACCGCGTTTATCCAGATAACACGCGTACTCGTTAACGACCATCGCCAGCAAGCCGGCTCCTACAGGGGTGGGGTTTCCTGCGCCTTGAAAATAAAAACAAGAGGGAGCAACAGATGATTCGGACACAGACAAACCTGCTGTTAGGCAGCGGTCTTCTGGCTGCCAGCCAAGCCATGGCCGGCGATTTACTGCTGTGGCAGACCAACAGCCTGAGCTATCTGTACGGCAAGGATTTCGCGATCAACCCGTCGATTCAGCAGACGATCACCTTCGAACACGCCGACCGCTGGAAGTACGGCGACAACTTCCTGTTCGTCGACAGCACCTACTACAACGGCGAGAAAGACCGGAACAAAGGCGTTCACGCCTATTACGGCGAATTCAGCCCACGCCTCTCCTTCGGCAAAATCCTCGACCGCCGCTTCGAGTTCGGCCCGATCAAGGACGTGTTGCTGGCCATGACCTACGAGAATGGCGAAGACGACACCGAGGCCTACCTGATCGGCCCCGGCTTCGACCTTGCAGTACCGGGCTTCAACTTTTTCACCTTGAATTTCTACTATCGCCAGACCGAAGGCTCGCGCCCCGGCGATGATGTCTGGCAGATCACACCGGCCTGGTCCTACACCGTCCCGCTGGGCCATTCGAACCTGTTGATCGACGGCTACCTCGACTGGGTCGTGGACAACGACCAGAACGCGCGCGGCACCTATCACGCCAACCTGCATTTCAACCCGCAGATCAAATACGACCTGGGCAAGGCCTTGGGCTGGCGGGAGAAACAGGTGTATGTCGGCGTCGAGTACAGCTACTGGAAAGACAAGTACGGCGTGGAAAACAACGCCCGCCTCGACACCAATGAAAACACCACCAGCCTGCTGGTGAAGGTGCACTTTTAAGATGACCCGCAACGGTGCCCAAAACCTGTCGTCGGTGCGCTGTTGCGGGGCACTTGAGACCCGGCCCTGGAGTCAGTATTCTCCGCGGCCGCCTGAATCCGCTTTAAAAAAAAGCCCGGATTTAATTCCTGACCAGAAAGCCAACTTATCCCGGCCCTGGACGGTATCAAGGCATTCCAACCCCCCTCTCAATCGACGGCTCTTGAGCCGCCGAACGGGAGTTTTTTTGCTTTTCGAAAGCCTTGGCGCAGCTCTTGCTAACAGCACTGAAGCTGACCGATTGGATGATTTTTTACCGCTACGGAAAAAGGCGCCACACCAGAGCGCCGACCTTAAAAAAACAACGTGAAACACCTACTTTTTGGGAGCAACCAAATGAAACGTACGTGCACTAGCCTGATGCTGGCGGGATCCTTGCTGGCCGGGGGCCAGGCCATGGCCGGCGACTTGCTGCAATGGCAGAACAACAGCCTGACCTACCTCTATGGCAAAGACTTCCAGGTCAACCCGCGCATTCAGCAGACCGTGACCTTCGAACACGCCGATGGCTGGAAATATGGGGATAACTTCTTCTTCGTCGACAAGATCTTCTACAACGGCGAAAAGGATTTCAACGTCGGCCCGAACACCTATTACGGTGAGTTCAGCCCACGTATTTCCCTGGGCAAAGTCCTCGACCAGAAAATCGAATTCGGCCCGGTCAAAGACGTGTTGCTGGCCATGACGTACGAGTTTGGTGAAGGCGATACCGAGTCCTATCTGATCGGCCCGGGTTTCGACCTGGCGATTCCCGGTTTCGACTACTTCCAGCTGAACTTCTACCAGCGTCATACCGAAGGCAGCCGTGCGGGCGACAACGTCTGGCAGATCACCCCGGTCTGGTCCTACACCATCCCGGTCGGCGATTCGAGCATCCTGATCGACGGTTTCATGGACTGGGTAGTCGACAACGACTCCAACTCCAAAGGCGATTACCACGCCAACCTACACTTCAACCCGCAAGTTAAATATGACTTGGGTAAAGCGCTGAATTTTGGCGAGAAGCAGCTGTATGTGGGTGTGGAGTATGACTATTGGTCGGACAAGTACGGGATTAAGGATAGCCAGTACTTCAAGACTGATCAGAGCACGACGAGCTTCCTGGTGAAGTTCCACTTCTGATCCAGCGGCGTCTGTGAGGACGCCTTCGCGGGCAAGCCATGCTCCTACAGGTTTTGTGCCGTTCGCCCATTATGTGAACGACACAAAACCTGTAGGAGCATGGCTTGCCCGCGAAGGCCGCACCGCCGATTTCAAGCAGCTACCACCGGCTGCAACAACCCAAGAAACCGACACAACTCATCCTTCTTGGCCAACGCATCACGCCGCCCCAGATCTATCAACTCGCTGCAATACCCCGCCTCGAACAGCAGGTAACTCAACACCCCCGCCCCGCTGGTCTTGGTCGCCCCCGGCCCGCGCAAAAACAGACGCAGCGCTGCCGGCAACTCCTGGCGATGTCGCGCAGCAATCTCATCAATCGGCTGGCTCGGCGAAATTACCAGCACCTCCACCGGCGCTACGCCGAGCGTGCGGGTCGGCGTGCCGGCGGGCATCAGATGGCTGAACTGATTCAAGCGCTGCAGCAGTTCGATGTCACTTTCCAGGCTGTCAATGAACGTACTGTTGAGCATGTGACCGCCGATCTGCGCGAGCGTCGGTTGCTGCCCGGTATAGGCCCGTTGCAGCGGTCGTTCCGGGTCGACACCGCGCGGGTTGCCGCTGACGCCCACCACCAGCACGCGGCTGGCACCCAGGTGCAGGGCCGGGCTGATCGGTGCCGATTGGCGCACCGCGCCGTCACCGAAATATTCCTCGCCGATTTTTACCGGGGCGAACAGCAGCGGGATGGCGGAGCTGGCGAGCAGGTGCTCGACGGTCAACTGCGCAGGAACGCCGATGCGTCGATGGCGTAACCAGGCGTCGATGGTGCCGCCACCCTGATAGAAGGTGACTGCCTGACCCGATTCGTAACCGAACGCGGTGACCGCCACGGCCTTCAACTGCTTCTGCGCGATGGCTTCGGCGATGCCGGTCATGTGCAATTTGTCGTTGAGCAACCGGCGCAGCGGCGAGCTGTTGAGCAGGGCCACCGGCACCTGAGCGCCGATGCCGAGCAGACTGTGGCTGACAAACCGGCTGGCCTGACGGATCACGCCCGGCCAGTCGCTGCGCAAAACCAGATGGCTACGGAACCCTTGCCAGAAAGCGGTCAGGCGTTCGATGGCATTGCGAAAGTCCATCGCCCCACTGGCGAGGCTGACCGCATTGATCGCCCCGGCCGAGGTGCCGACGATCACCGGGAACGGATTGTTTGCCCCTACCGGCAGCAATTCGGCAATCGCTGCCAGCACGCCGACCTGATAGGCCGCCCGAGCCCCGCCGCCGGAAAGAATCAACCCTGTAACCGGTTCGCCTGGACTCATGCACAACTCTCCATGGTGCTAGTTGGAATTTTCCATTCCCCTGTACCTGTAGGAGCGAGCTTGCTCGCGATGGTCATAAGGACGCCGCGGGGTATCAGGTTCCCCGCGTTAGCGTTGACCACCATCGCGAGCAAGCTCGCTCCTACACAGGGGATCGTGGTTCAACCGCGTTTTGCGTACAACTTGGGTTCGCCCGGCGGACGACTCTTGAAGCGGCGATGGGCCCAGAGGTATTGCTCCGGACAATCACGCAGCACGCCTTCGATCCATTGGTTGATCCGCAGGCAATCGGCTTCTTCGGTCTCGCCAGGGAAACCTTCGAGCGGCGCATGGATCACCAAGCGATAACCGCTGCCGTCCGCCAGACGCTCTTGCGTGAACGGCACCACCAGCGCCTTGCCCAGCCGAGCAAACTTGCTGGTGGCAGTGACGGTCGCGGCCTGAATCCCGAACAGCGGCACGAAGATGCTTTGCTTGGCGCCGTAGTCCTGATCCGGTGCGTACCAGATCGCCCGGCCGGCCCGCAGCAGTTTGAGCATGCCGCGCACGTCTTCACGCTCCACGGCCAGCGAGTCGAGGTTGTGTCGCTCACGGCCATTGCGCTGGATGTAATCGAACAGCGGGTTCTTGTGCTCGCGGTACATGCCGTCGATGGTGTGTTGCTGGCCGAGCAATGCCGCGCCGATTTCCAGCGTGGTGAAATGCACGGCCATCAGAATCACGCCCTTGCCTTCGCGCTGGGCTTTTTTCAGGTGCTCCAGCCCTTCGACATGCGCCAACCTGGCCAGGCGCTCCCGCGACCACCACCAGCTCATGGCCATTTCAAAGAACGCGATGCCAGTGGAGGCAAAGTTTTCCTTAAGCAGGCGCTTGCGCTCGGCAGCGGATTTTTCCGGGAAGCACAGCTCCAGGTTGCGCTTGGCGATGCGCCGTCGGTCGCCCGCCGCGCGATACATCAATGCACCGAGGGCACGACCAATAAACAGCAGCGCCGGGTAAGGCAACTGAACGATCAGCCACAACAGCCCCAAGCCGCACCACAGCGGCCAGAAACGCGGCATCAGAAATGTTTTTTGAAAACGCGGGCGATCCATTAAAGGTTCCGGAAAGACAATGGCCGCGCATTCTACATCGTTCGACCCGGCTTGCGGCTCGCGAGCGTTCTCGTTATAAGTCTCGGCACTTTTAGTGACAAGCCGTTGTATGCCGACCATGAGCCAAATCGAACCGCAAGACCAGGATCCCGTGTTCCAGTTGAAGGGCAGCATGCTCGCCATTACCGTGCTGGAGCTGGCCCGCAACGACCTCGAAAGCCTTGATCGGCAATTGGCCGCCAAGGTCGCCCAGGCGCCCGGCTTTTTCAGCAACGCGCCGCTGGTACTGGCGCTGGACAAGCTTCCGGCCAGCGAAGGCGCGGTCGATCTGCCAGGCTTGATGCGCGTCTGCCGCCAGCACGGCCTGCGCACCCTGGCGATCCGTGCCAGCCGCATCGAAGACATCGCCGCCGCCATCGCGGTCGACCTGCCGGTGCTGCCGCCCTCCGGCGCCCGCGAGCGTCCACTGGACCCGCTTGAAGGCACCGTGGCGAAGAAACCGGAAAAACCCGCTGAACCGACGATAAAACCGACGAAAATCATCACCTCGCCGGTACGCGGCGGCCAGCAGATTTATGCCCAGGGTTGCGACCTCGTCGTGATCTCCTCGGTCAGCCCGGGGGCGGAACTTCTCGCCGACGGCAACATCCATGTATACGGGCCGATGCGCGGTCGTGTATTGGCCGGGGTCAAAGGCGACACGAAAGCCAGGATTTTCTGTCAGCAAATGAGCGCTGAACTGGTCTCCATCGCCGGCCACTACAAGGTTTCGGAAGATCTGCGTCGCGACCCTTTGTGGGGCGCGGGTGTACAGGTCAGCCTGTCGGGCGATGTGTTGAACATCATTCGGCTTTAACGGATACTGCCGCATTTTCCAAGCATCTCTAAAACGTAGCGAAAACGGCTCAAACGAAGTAGGAAAAAGGCCTAAAGCAGTGTTTACCGGGGGTAAGCGCGGTTCATGACCGGATTCCAGCCAAGCTGTCCGACTGCAGTCGTTTTTCCAGAGATGTTTTTCAGGGGCTAAATGTCCTTTTTCCTTAGGGGTGAAACACCTTGGCCAAGATTCTCGTGGTTACATCCGGCAAGGGTGGTGTGGGTAAGACCACCACCAGTGCTGCTATCGGTACCGGCCTCGCACTGCGCGGTCACAAAACAGTTATCGTCGACTTCGACGTCGGCTTGCGTAACCTCGACCTGATCATGGGTTGCGAGCGTCGCGTCGTGTATGACTTCGTCAACGTGGTTAACGGCGAAGCCAACCTGCAACAGGCCCTGATCAAAGACAAACGCCTGGAAAACCTCTACGTACTGGCCGCCAGTCAGACCCGCGACAAAGACGCGCTGACCGTCGAAGGCGTGGAAAAAGTCCTGATGGCGTTGAAAGAAGACTTCGAATTCGTGGTCTGCGACTCCCCGGCCGGCATCGAGAAGGGTGCTCACCTGGCCATGTACTTCGCCGATGAAGCGATCGTCGTGACCAACCCGGAAGTCTCCTCGGTTCGTGACTCGGACCGCATGCTGGGCCTGCTGGCCAGCAAATCGCGTCGCGCCGAAAACGGCGAAGACCCGATCAAGGAACACTTGCTGTTGACCCGTTACAACCCGCAACGCGTCAGTGATGGCGAGATGCTCGGCGTCGAAGACGTGAAAGAGATTCTGGCCGTGACCCTGCTGGGCGTCATTCCGGAATCCCAAGCGGTACTCAAGGCTTCCAACTCCGGTGTACCCGTAATTCTTGACGACCAGAGCGACGCCGGTCAGGCGTACAGCGATGCAGTCGAACGTCTGCTGGGTAAAACCGTAGAACATCGATTCCTCGATGTGCAGAAGAAAGGATTCTTTGCGAGTTTGTTTGGAGGTCGGTAATGAACATTTTTGACTTCTTTCGCGCCAACAAGAAGCCAAGTACTGCGTCGGTAGCGAAAGAGCGTCTACAGATCATCGTGGCGCATGAACGCGGCCAACGCAGTACGCCGGATTACTTGCCAGCCTTGCAGAAAGAGCTGGTCGAAGTCATCCGCAAGTACGTCAATATCGGGTCCGATGACGTGCATGTCGCCCTGGAAAACCAGGGTAGCTGCTCGATTCTGGAACTCAATATCACCCTGCCGGATCGCTGAGTCGATCCGTCGGGAGCCACGGCGGCTCAGGCTTTTGCAGCTCCTTGTAGGAGCGAAGCTTGCTCGCGAAGGTGTGTCAGTCGACATTAACGTTGCTGACACACCTTCGCGAGCAAGCTTCGCTCCTACAAGAGCCCTGAAAGCCTGAGTCGCCGTTGGCGTTTGTTACGAGGCTGTTTAATGCCGCTGTCCAACGTCCACATCATCCATCAGGACGCCGCCGTACTGGTGGTGAATAAACCAACCCTGTTGCTTTCCGTCCCCGGCCGGGCCGATGACAACAAGGATTGCCTGATCACCCGCCTGCAAGAAAACGGCTACCCCGAAGCCCGCATCGTCCATCGCCTGGACTGGGAAACCTCCGGCATCATTCTGCTGGCCCGTGACCCGGACACCCATCGCGAATTGTCTCGGCAATTTCACGACCGTGAAACCGAAAAGGCCTACACCGCACTTTGCTGGGGCCAGCCGGAACTGGACAGCGGCAGCATCGACCTGCCACTGCGCTACGACCCGCCGACCAAGCCGCGCCATGTGGTGGATTTCGAGTTCGGCAAAAACGCCCTGACATTCTGGCGCGTGCTGGAACGATGCGGCGACTGGTGCCGCGTTGAACTGACGCCGATCACCGGCCGCTCCCATCAGTTGCGCGTGCACATGCTCTCCATCGGCCACCCGCTGCTGGGTGACGGGCTCTATGCCCACGAACAGGCGCTGGCCGCCTGGCCACGGCTGTGCCTGCACGCGAGCATGCTCAGCTTCACTCATCCGCAGACCGGTGAACGCCTGCGTTTCGAGTGCCCGGCACCGTTCTAAGCGGAAAAAGCCGAATCTGTAGGAGCGAGGCTTGCCCGCGAAAGCGGAGTGCCAATCGACATCAACTTTGATTGACAGTCCGCTTTCGCGGGCAAGCCTCGCTCCTACAGAGGATCTACTCCGAGTCAATTGGGGGGCCACTCCATCAGCAGCCCGCCGCCAATTCTCCAGCCAATACGGTAAACTTGCGCCATTGCTGTCTGGAGCTACTTATGCGCGAAGAGTTGAACCAAGGCCTGATCGATTTCCTCAAGGCCTCCCCTACCCCGTTTCATGCCACCGCCAGCCTTGTTCAGCGCCTGGAAGCGGCGGGTTATCAGCGTCTCGACGAACGCGAGCCCTGGACCACTGAAGCCAACGGCCGTTACTACGTCACCCGTAACGACTCTTCGATTGTCGCCGTCAAAATGGGCCGTAACTCTCCCCTGCACGGCGGTATCCGCCTGGTCGGCGCCCATACCGACAGCCCGTGCCTGCGGGTCAAACCCCAGCCGGAACTGCAACGCCAGGGTTTCTGGCAACTGGGTGTCGAAGTGTATGGCGGCGCGCTGCTGGCTCCGTGGTTCGACCGCGATCTGTCCCTGGCAGGCCGCGTGACCTTCCGCCGCGACGGCAAGGTCGAGAGCCAGCTGATCGACTTCAAGACGCCGATTGCGATCATTCCGAACCTGGCCATTCACCTCAATCGTGAAGCCAACATGGGTTGGGCGATCAACGCCCAGACCGAATTGCCGCCGATCCTCGCGCAGTTCGCCGGTGACGAGCGCGTGGACTTCCGCGCCGTGCTCACCAATCAACTTGCTCTCGAACATGGCCTGAACGCCGACGTGGTGCTCGACTACGAGCTGAGCTTCTACGACACCCAGAGCGCTGCGGTCATCGGCCTGCATGGCGACTTCATCGCCGGTGCGCGCCTCGACAACCTGCTGTCCTGCTACGCCGGCCTGCAAGCGTTGCTGACGGCTGAAACCGACGAAACCTGCGTACTAGTCGCCAATGACCACGAGGAAGTCGGCTCCTGCTCGGCCTGTGGCGCTGACGGCCCGATGCTGGAGCAGACGCTGCGTCGTTTGCTGCCTGAAGGTGATGAATTCGTACGCACCATTCAGAAATCCCTGCTGGTCTCGGCCGACAATGCCCACGGCGTACATCCCAACTACGCCGACAAGCACGACGCCAACCACGGCCCGAAACTCAACGCCGGCCCGGTGATCAAGGTCAACAGCAACCAGCGTTACGCCACCAACAGCGAAACCGCCGGGTTCTTCCGCCATCTGTGCATGGCCGAAGAAGTGCCGGTGCAAAGCTTCGTGGTGCGCAGCGACATGGGCTGCGGCTCGACCATCGGCCCGATCACCGCCAGCCACCTGGGCGTGCGCACCGTGGACATCGGCCTGCCGACATTCGCCATGCACTCGATCCGCGAGCTGTGCGGCAGTCATGATCTGGCGCACCTGGTGAAAGTGCTGAGCGCGTTCTACGCCAGCCAAGAGCTGCCGTAATCCCTGTAGGAGCCGGCTTGCTGGCGATCCAGGCGACGCGGTGTAACTGACGCACCGCGCTGATCCTATCGCCAGCAAGCCGGCTCCTACACGTGTTAAAACCGCTAGACTTAAATCATCCCTTTCGACAAGGCAGTCGCTCATGATCTCGATGTCTTCATTTCACGCCATGCTGATCCCGATTCTTGCCGGGATGATCCTGCTGGCGATCGGCTTCAACTTCCGCGACAAGAATGCCGGCGTGTTCGCTATGTGGATCGGCATGCTGACCATCCTCGCTACCGTGGTCTTCAAGATCCTCGCCAAACTCAACGAATAAATCCTCGCCCTCGGCTCGCATTGATTTTGGCGGGCTCGTACACTCGGTCGATCTGCTCTTTTCAAGGTTGACCGCCTAGTGTTCGCTCGTCTTTTTGCCCTGCCCAGCCTTTTCCTCGTCTGCCTGATGGCGCTGCTGCCGATCATGCCGGCCCAGGCCGTCGGTTTACCGAGCTTGCTCAACAGCTCGGCGAAAACCCAGCCCGAGGCGCAAGAACCCCTCGGGCAATCCCTCGACGAAGTCATCAAGTCACTGGAGAACGATCAGCAACGCAGCAAATTGCTGGCCGACTTGAAGAAGCTGCGCGACGCCACCAAAAAAGCCCAACCGGCTGCCGAAGAAGGCGTGTTGGGCCTGATTGGCGGCACGCTGGCCAATTTTGAAAAACAATTCTCCGGCGCTGACAGCCCGCTCACACGCTGGTCCGACGAGTTTGATCTGGCCAAGGAAGAACTGGCGGGGTTGGTGTTGCCGGCCAATGAATGGCTGCCGATCATCTTTGGCTTCGCCATGATTTTGATGGTCTGGAGCCTGCTGGCCGCCGCGCTGATCTGGCTCGGTCACCGGGTACGGATGCGCTTTGGCCTGACCGAAGAATTGCCGCAGCATCCCAAGGCCCTCGACATGCTGCGCTTTGCCCTGCGCAAACTCGGGCCTTGGCTGATCGCCCTGGTGATGACCGTCTACATGACCTACGCACTGCCCTCGTCATTGGGCAAAAGCCTGGCGATGGTGCTGGCCTATGCGCTAGTGGTCGGCACGTGTTTTTCGGCGATCTGCGTGATCGCCTTTTCCTTGCTCGACGGGCCACACCGCCACCGCGCCTTGTACATCCTGCGGCATCAGGCCTTTCGGCCGCTGTGGCTGATCGGCAGTTTTGCCGCGTTCGGCGAAGCCTTGAACGACCCGCGACTGGTCGCCAGCCTCGGCAGCCATTTGGCGCACACCGCCGCCACCATCGCCAACGTGCTGGCCGCGCTGTCTACCGGGCTGTTCATCCTGCGCTTCCGACGCCCCATCGCCCACTTAATCCGCAACCAACCGCTGTCACGGCGCCTGACCCGCCGCGCACTCAGCGACACCATCGAAATTCTCGGCACCTTCTGGTACATGCCAGCGCTGGTGCTGGTGGCGATTTCGCTGTTCGCCACGTTCGTTTCCGCCGGCGACACCAGCACCGCGTTGCGCCAATCGCTGATCTGCACCGTGCTGCTGGTGTTGTGCATGGTTATCAACGGGCTGGTGCGCCGACACGCACTGAAACCGCAACGTGGCGTGAAGCGTCATGCTCTGTATTCCGAACGCCTGAAAAGCTTCTTCTATACCCTCGCCCACTTGCTGGTGTGGCTGGCGTTCATCGAACTTGGCCTGCGGGTCTGGGGCATGTCGCTGATTGCGTTCACCGAAGGCGAAGGCCATGAAGTCAGCGTCAAACTGTTCAGCCTCGGCGGCACGCTGATTTTTGCCTGGCTGATCTGGATTCTCAGCGACACGGCGGTGCACCACGCCCTCACCCGCTCTCGTAAAGGCCAGGCCAACGCGCGTGCGCAAACGATGATGCCGCTGATCCGCAACGTGCTGTTCGTGGCGATATTCATCGTTGCGCTGATCGTCGCCCTGGCGAACATGGGCATGAACGTCACGCCGCTGCTGGCCGGTGCCGGCGTGATCGGCCTGGCCATCGGTTTCGGCGCACAATCGTTGGTCGCGGACCTGATCACCGGGCTGTTCATCATCATTGAGGACTCCCTGGCCATCGACGACTACGTGGATGTCGGCGGTCACCTCGGCACTGTCGAAGGCCTAACCATTCGCACCGTGCGCCTGCGGGACATCGACGGCATCGTCCACACCATCCCGTTCAGTGAAATCAAAAGCATCAAGAACTACTCGCGGGAATTCGGCTACGCGATCTTTCGCGTGGCGATCCCCTCGAACATGGACATCGATAACGCGATCAAACTGATGCGCGACGTCGGCCAGAAGATGCGCGCCGATCCACTGCAACGACGCAACATCTGGTCGCCGCTGGAGATTCAAGGGGTCGAGAGTTTCGAGTCAGGCAACGCGATTCTGCGGGCCCGCTTCAAAACCGCGCCGATCAAGCAGTGGGAGGTGTCTCGCGCGTTCAACCTGTCCTTGAAACGGCACCTGGATGAAGCCGGGCTTGATCTGGCGACACCGCGCATGAGTGTGCAAGTGGTCACGGCGGGTGGCGGCCCAATAGCCGATTAACCCTTGGCCACCTGTGGGAGCGAGCCTGCTCGCGATGGACGCACAGGCACCGCGCTCATTCAGACAGCACACGTAATCGTTCACGACCATCGCGAGCAGGCTCGCTCCCACAGGATCTGCGGCCCAAGACCGGCGGTATTTAACAAATCGCAGGCATAAAAAAATCCCCGAACCAGTCGGGGATTTTTTATGTTCGATCAATCAGCCCGGGGGCGGATCAATCTTCGCGATAGCGACGCAGCTTCAACTGCTTACCGGCAACGCGAGTGTCCTTCAGCTTGGTCAGCAGACGCTCCAGACCATCTTCCGGCAGCTCGACGAGGCTGAAGCTGTCACGCACCTGGATGCGACCGATGGCTTCACGCGCCAGACCACCTTCGTTGAGGATGGCGCCCAGCAGGTTTTTCGCCGCGATACCGTCACGCGCGCCCAGCGCGGTACGGCAACGGGCACGACCTTCGGCCAATGGAACCGGAGCGCGACGCTCACGATCACCACGGTCCGGACGATCACCGGTGCGCTCTGGACGATCGCCACGCGGTGCGTTGTTCGGCACCAGTGGACGTTCTTTCTCGATTGCAGCCAGGGTCAGCGCCTGAGCGTTGGTCGCCTTGCGCAGCAGGGCAGCAGCCAGTGCACGCGGCGTGCAACCGATATCGGCAGTCAGGCGATCCAGCAGATCACCGTGAGTCGATTCGGCATCGCCAACCAGCGGCGACAGGCTGTTGGTCAGTTTCTTGATGCGGGCATCGAGAACAGCCTGAGCGTCCGGCAGGCGAACTTCGGCAACTTTCTGACCGGTTACACGCTCGATCACTTGCAGCATGCGGCGCTCACGCGGAGTCACCAGCAGCAGTGCACGACCTTCGCGACCGGCACGGCCAGTACGGCCGATACGGTGAACGTAGGATTCCGGATCGTACGGCATGTCAACGTTGAACACGTGAGTGATGCGCGGAACGTCCAGGCCACGAGCGGCAACGTCGGTCGCCACAACGATGTCCAGACGGCCATCCTTGAGGGAGTCGATAACGCGCTCACGCTGGTTCTGGGCAATGTCACCGTTCAGCGCAGCGGCTTTGTAGCCTTTGGCTTCCAGGGCGCTGGCCAGGTCCAGGGTCGCTTGCTTGGTGCGCACGAACATGATCAGGGCGTCGAAGTCTTCGACTTCCAGCAGGCTCAATACAGCCGAGGTCTTCTGGTCAGCGTGAACCAACAGGTGAGCCTGTTCGATCGCGGTAACGGTCTGAGTCTTGGTCTGGATCTTCACGTGTTGCGGATCGCGCAGGTGGCGTTCGGCAATGGCACGGATCGACTGTGGCAGGGTGGCCGAGAACAGTACGGTCTGACGGGTTGGAGGCAAGGCCTTGAAGATGACTTCGAGGTCGTCCATGAAGCCCAGTTTGAGCATTTCGTCGGCTTCGTCGAGAACCAGGTGGTTCACGGTCGACAGGACTTTTTCGTCACGACGCAGGTGGTCGCACAGACGGCCCGGAGTGGCGACAACGATCTGTGCGCCATTACGGATTGCTTTCAGTTGTGGACCCATAGGGGCGCCGCCGTAAACGGCCACAACAGTAACGCCTGGCATTTGCTTGGCGTAGGTTTCGAAAGCGGTTGCTACTTGCAGCGCCAACTCACGGGTTGGCGCCAGGATCAGGGCTTGCGGCTCGCGCTTGGCAGGATCGATGCAGTGCAGGATAGGCAGGGCGAACGCAGCGGTTTTACCCGTACCGGTTTGCGCCTGACCAATCATGTCCTGGCCGGCCATGATGATCGGGATCGATTGCTGCTGAATAGCCGAAGGCTCTTCGTAGCCAGTCGCAATGACGGCTGCAAGGATATTCGGATTAAGATTAAAAGCGGCGAAGCCGCCGGTTTCCTGGGTCATGGGTCTGCCTCTAAGTGCATCCGCAAAGACCCATGCTCCAAAGCTGCGCATGCCGTGTAAGACTCAAGAGTCGCCCTGGCTGCTTTGTCGGCGGGGATTTGCGAAAACGAATGAATGAAAAAGATTCGTCAAGGGAGAGTCCGCTGTGCGGACGTGCAGCCGAAGCTGACTTCGGGGAATTGCGCTACCTAAACGCGGCCCGGTTAAAGGCCGGCGCGCACTATACCGGAATTCGCCCAAAAAGGGAGCATTATTTGTCGGAAAACTGACGGATACACCGTTGTGTCACAGGCTTTGCGGATAATCGTGCGACGGTCTATTTTTCAAAGGCCCGGCCCTGCTGGGGATGGCGCTAAAACGGTTCACCGTTGTGACTCGGACCTGCGGCCTCGCCTCCCCCTTAAAACCCCTTCCCGTCCGAGGAATTGTTCGATGAATCAACCTGTTACCAGCCGTGTGACCTGCGAAAGGCGCGGCCATGTCCTGTTGATAGGCCTGGATCGGGTGGCCAAGCGCAATGCCTTCGACCTCGACCTGCTCAACGCACTCAGCCTGGCCTACGGTGAGTTCGAGGCTGACAGCGAAGCGCGGGTGGCGGTGGTGTTCGGCCATGGCGAGCATTTCACCGCCGGGCTTGATCTGGTCAGCGCCAGTTCGGCCCTGGCCGAGGGCTGGCAGGCACCGCCTGGCGGTTGCGATCCGTGGGGCGTGTTCGCGGGTCCGCGAGTCAGCAAACCGGTGATCGTCGCCGCGCAAGGTTATTGCCTGACCATCGGTATCGAGCTGATGCTCGCCGCCGACATCAACCTCTGCGCCAGTAACACCCGGTTTGCCCAGAAAGAAGTGCAGCGCGGGATTTTCCCGTTCGGCGGGGCCACATTGCGCCTGCATCAAGTCGCTGGCTGGGGCAATGCGATGCGCTGGCTGCTGACCGGGGATGAATTCGATGCGCATGACGCGTTGCATCTGGGGTTGGTGCAGGAAGTCATGGCCAGCGAGGATTTGCTGCCCCGGGCGATTGAGCTGGCGGAGCGGATTGCCCGGCAGGCGCCGCTGGGGGTTCAGGCGACGTTGATGTCGGCGCGGCAGGCGCGTTATGAGGGAGAAACAGCAGCGGCGCTGGGGTTGCCGCCGCTGGTGAAGAAGTTGTTGGCGAGTGAGGATGCGAAGGAAGGCGTGCGGTCGATGGTTGAGAAGCGGCCCGGCATTTTCAAAGGGGTTTGAGATTTGTAGTGATTTTAAGGGCCCCTTCGCGAGCAAGCCCGCTCCCACAGGGGAACGCGTTCCAAATGTGGGAGCGGGCTTGCTCGCGAAGGGGCCATCACTGACGACACATCAAGTAGCCGGGCGAATCGCCTTGATCAACGACTGCAACGAATACCCCAACCGTGGCGCCAGCCCTTCGGCCCGCGCAACCACCCCTTCCATGTCCAGCTCCTGATCCAGCTCCGACGGCACGAGCAGAATCACGTTGCCCTCCTTCACCGGCAGCTCCCAGTAATGCCGGTGATAGAGCCCACGCAACAGCGCAGCGCCCAACGGCTTGCCATCATCGGTGGCCCACTGGTTGATCACCAGCCAGCCGCCCGGATTCAGGCGTTTCTGACAGTTTTCCAGAAAACTCCAGGCCAGATGCCCGACGCCCGGCCCGACATCGGTATAGAGGTCGACGAAAATCAGGTCGGCCGGTTCGGCGGTATCGAGCAGTTCCAGCGCATCGCCGACACGGATGTACAGCCGCGGATCATCATCCAGCCCCAGGTATTCGATGGCCAGACGCGGCACATCGGGCCGCAGCTCGATGGCTTCGACATCTTCCAGCGGCAAGAACTTCAGGCAAGCCTGGGTCAGCGTGCCGGCACCGAGGCCGAGGAACAGCGCGCTTTCCGGTTGCTCGTGGCACAACGCGCCGATCAGCATGGCACGGGTGTAATCGTATTCGAGCCAGCTCGGGTCGGCGGTGAACACGCAGCTCTGTTCGATGGCATCACCGAACTCGAGAAAACGGTAATCGGCCACTTCCAGCACGCGAATCACGCCGAACTCGTCCTGTACCTCGGCGAGCAGATGCTCGACGCGCTCCTCAGTCATTTCGTCTCCAGATCGTCACCGGGCCCGGCAACGCAATGCACCGCAACATCAGGCGGCAAAGGCGCGATTGTCCGCGAAGCGACGGGAACAGGTCACGCACTAATTTGCTGATAACATAAACGTCCGAGCGTAAAACAACCGAGACCGTGATGAGCCAACCCTGGAGCCCTGACAGCTGGCGCGCCCTGCCGATCCAGCAACAACCCCACTACCCCGACGCGGCGCATTTGCTGCACGTCGAGCAAACCCTGGCGAGTTATCCGCCGCTGGTGTTTGCCGGTGAAGCCCGGGAGTTGCGACGTCAGTTTGCCGAAGTGACCCAGGGCCGCGCATTTCTGTTGCAGGGCGGCGATTGCGCCGAAAGCTTCGCCGAGTTCTCTGCCGCGAAAATCCGCGACACCTTTAAAGTGCTGCTGCAAATGGCGATCGTCATGACCTTCGCCGCCGGCTGCCCGGTGGTCAAGGTCGGGCGCATGGCCGGTCAGTTCGCCAAACCGCGTTCGGCCAACGACGAAACCATCGACGGCGTGACCCTGCCCGCCTACCGTGGCGACATCGTCAACGGCATCGGCTTCGACGAAAAAAGCCGTGTGCCGGACCCGGAGCGTCTGCTCCAGTCCTATCACCAGTCCACCGCGACCCTGAACCTGTTGCGTGCCTTCGCCCAGGGCGGCTTTGCCGACCTGCATCAGGTGCACAAGTGGAACCTGGACTTCATCGCCAACTCGGCGCTGGCGGAAAAATACAGCCACCTCGCCGATCGCATCGATGAAACCCTGGCGTTCATGCGCGCCTGCGGCATGGACAGCTCGCCACAACTGCGCGAAACCAGTTTTTTCACCGCCCACGAAGCGCTGCTGCTGAACTACGAAGAAGCCTTCGTGCGTCGCGACAGCCTGACCAACGATTACTACGATTGCTCGGCGCACATGCTGTGGATCGGCGACCGCACCCGTCAGCTCGACGGCGCTCACGTCGAATTCCTGCGCGGGGTGAACAACCCTATCGGGGTCAAGGTTGGCCCGAGCATGAACCCGGAAGACTTGATTCGCCTGATCGACGTGCTCAACCCGGACAACGATCCAGGTCGCCTGAACCTGATCGCACGGATGGGCGCGAACAAGGTTGGCGATCATTTGCCGCAACTGATCCGCGCGGTGCAGCGTGAAGGCAAGCAAGTGCTTTGGAGTTCCGATCCGATGCACGGCAACACCATCAAGGCCAGCAGCGGCTACAAGACCCGCGACTTTGCGCAGATTCTTGGCGAGGTGAAGCAGTTCTTCCAGGTGCACGAAGCGGAAGGCACCTATGCCGGCGGCATTCACATCGAGATGACCGGGCAGAATGTCACCGAGTGCATTGGTGGTGCGCGACCGATCACCGAGGACGGGTTGTCGGATCGGTATCACACCCATTGCGACCCGCGGATGAATGCGGATCAGTCGCTGGAGTTGGCGTTTTTGATTGCCGAAACCCTGAAGCAAGTCCGTCGGTAAACCGTGTTGCGCCCATCGCGAGCAGGCTCGCTCCCACATTGGACCGTGTCCGACAGGACAACTCGGTCAACTGTGGGAGCGAGCCTGCTCGCGATGGCATCAGTTCAGACACCACCAATACCGGCCAATGCCACCCGCAACCGCCCCGCACTCTCCCGCGGGCAATTCAATTGCACCCGCTCCAACCCCAGCCAATCCGCCATTCGCCGCAAATTCACCGCCAACGCCAGCATCCCCTCCTCATCCAGCCCCGGCTCTTCCTCATGCACGGCATGCACCGCCAACCGCCCCAACGCCCGCTCCGCACGCAAATCCACCCGCGCAGCAATCCGCTCGTTGTATAAAAACGGCAACACGTAATAGCCGTAGACCCGCTTGTCCGGCGGCGTATAAATCTCCAGCCGATAGCGAAAATCGAACAAACGCTCGGTACGACTGCGCTCCCAGATCAGCGAATCGAAGGGTGACAGCAAGGCACTGGCCTCGACCTTGCGCGGCACTTTCGGCTCTGACAAACAAAAGCCCGGTTGCCGCCAACCCTGGACTTCACAGGTCAGCAGCTCCCCGGCTTCCACCAGCTCCGCAAGGCGCGGACGCGCATCACCCGGGCTGAGCCGGAAGTAATCGCGCAGGTCCTTTTCCGTCGCCACACCCAAGGCATTCGCGGCGTGCAACAGCAGCCCGCGCTGGGCCTCGTCCTCCGCGAGCAACGGCTGCTGCAGAATCGCCGCAGGAATCACCCGCTCGGGCAAATCATAGAGCCGCTCGAACCCACGCCGCCCAGCCACGGTCACTTCCCCGGCGGCGAACAACCATTCCAGCGCATGCTTTTCCGCGCTCCAGTCCCACCACGGCCCTGCCCGCTCCTGACGGGTCGAAAGGCTGCCGGCACCCAGCGCGCCGAGCTCTTCAACCGAGGCCAGCACCCGCCGGACGGTGTCCTGTTGCTCACGCCCGAAACGTGCCAGTTGCTGATAGATATCTTCGCCACGACTCGCGCGCTGCATGCGCCAGCGCATCAACGGGTACATCGACAGCGGCAGCAACGACGCTTCATGACCCCAATATTCGAACAGCGTACGTCGCCGGCCCGAACTCCAGGCAGCCTGGTCGAGCAAGTCGGATGAGTAATTGCCGAGGCGGGAAAACAAGGGAAGGTAGTGCGAACGCACCAAAGCATTGACCGAATCGATCTGCAAGATGCCCAGCCGCTCGATCAGGCGATTGAGCTGCACCGCTTTGATCGCCGCTGGCGGCTGGCGCCCGTTGAATCCTTGGGCGGCCAGCGCCAGGCGTCGAGCCTGTTTGATGGAAAAGGACAGCGTTGCGGGCATGAGCATCTCCTTGTCTGCTCGCAACCTACCTCACCAGGAGACGGTTTGTGTAGTTGTGGCTTACTCATTTGTGCATCGGGTCATCCCAGAATGGGCGGACGGTTTCGTGCTCGACATCCGCACGACTGAGCCCGATGTCCTTCAACGCTTCGTCGCTCATGCCCGCCAACAACTCGCGTTCACGGTGCAATTCGTACCAGCGACTGATCTTGTGCAGTAAATCCGAGACGACGTGGATGGAATGTTTCTCTACCTCGACATAACCTTTTTGACCTTTCATCTTGTTGCCCTCCGTTTGGGATGGCTCAAGTGTCACGCCAAGGCTAAGATCAATCCAACGAATGTTTCTTATGCAATACATCTCGGAGATTGATGTATGTCCGCCTTCCCAAGTATCGACACCGAAGTGCTGCGCACCTTTGTTGCCATCGCCGATCAGGGCGGTTTCACCCGCGCAGGGGAGCTGGTCAACCGCACACAATCCGCCGTCAGCATGCAGATGAAGCGGCTGGAAGAGGACGTGTTGCAGCGCCAACTGTTCCAACGCGACGGCCGCCAGGTGCGGCTGACCGCTGAAGGCCAGGTGCTGCTGGGTTACGCCCGGCGCATCCTCAAGTTGCACAGCGAGGTGTTCAACACCCTGCGCGAACCGCACATGGTCGGCACGGTGCGGATCGGCACGCCGGATGATTACGTGATGCGTTTCCTGCCGGGGATTCTGCGGCGATTCGCCCAGTCATATCCGCTGATCCAGATCGAGGTGCACTGCGAATCATCAAAACAATTGCTGCTACGCCAGGATCTGGATTTATCCATCGTTACCCGCGAGCCGGGCAACGAGATCGGTCAGTTGCTGCGCAAGGAACGTTTCGTCTGGGCTGAGGCACAATGCTACAGCGCCCACGAGCAGACACCGTTGCCGCTGGCGATGTTCAACAGTGATTGTTTCTGCAGGCTATGGGCCTGCAATGCGCTAGACGCGATGGGTCGCGATTATCGCGTTGCCTACAACAGCTCAAGCCTGTCGGCGATCATGGCGGTGGTCAGCGCCGGCCTGGCCGTCACCGCACAACTGGAAAGCCTGATCACCCCGGACATGCGCATTCTCGGTGACGCCGAAGACCTGCCCTTGCTGCCTGAAGCCAGCATCATGCTGGTGCGCAACCTGCACAACCCGTCACCGATTACCGAATGCCTGGCCGAGCACATCGTCGACGGTTTCAAACTTTAAACGCGAGCATCACCGCGCACAGCACCAGGAAGCCACAGAATAACCCGCGCAGGAGGCGCTCCGGCATGGCATGGGCGATCTTCACACCCCAACTGATGCTCAGCAGTCCACCCACGGCCAACGGCACGCCGATCATCCAGTCCACTTGATGATGCACGGCATAGGTGACCAGCGTGACGCCCGTGCTGGGCAATGCCAGTGCCAGCGACAACCCTTGGGCCACCACTTGGCTGGTGCCGAACAGGCTGGTCAGCACCGGTGTTGCCACCACCGCCCCGCCCACGCCAAACAATCCGCCCATGGTCCCGGACGCCGCGCCGAGCACACCCAGCCATGGCCAGGCGTAATTCATCTGCGAAGAAGCCGGCGCATTGGCGTAGAACATTCGCAACAGGTTGTAGGCCGACAGCGCGATCAGGAAGGCGACAAATCCGATGCGCATGGTTTGCGCATCAATACCCACCGCCCAGATGGAGCCGATCCAGGCAAAGCAAAAACCCATCGAGGCCAACGGCAGCGCGTGGCGCATTTCGATTTTGTTGCGCTGGTGATAGCGCCATAGCGCCAGCATCACGTTAGGGACGACCATCACCAGCGCAGTGCCCTGGGCAATTTGCTGATCGAGACCGAACAACACGCCAAGCAACGGAATCGCGATCAGACCGCCGCCAATGCCAAACAAGCCGCCGAGGGTTCCCAGGGCTGCGCCAAATACCAGGTACATCAAAAACTCGATCACGGGCGATTTCCTTTTATCTCAGGCCATTCATCCTACGCAGTCGGCGCTGGCGGGGAAACGCACAGCAACGCACAATGGCTGTGCCAACTTCGCATAAGCATTGATACGCCATGAACCCTAATCAATTGACCGAACAACTCGGCCTGTTCCTCGACGTGCTGGAAACCGGCAGCTTTTCCGCTGCCTCTCGCCGTCATCCACTGACCCCTTCGGCCGTGGCGCGGCGCATCGATAGCCTGGAAAGCGCGGTCGGCAGCCAGCTGTTCATTCGCAGCACCCATGCCGTCCGCGCGACCCCGGCCGGCGTGGCGTTTGCCGAGCGTGCGCGGCGGATCGTGGCGGAATTGCAACTGGCCCGCGCCGAGGCAGTGTCCCTGAGCAGCGCGCCGGAAGGGTTGATCCGGATCGACGCGCCAGCCGCGTTCGGCCGACGGCATCTGGCGCCAGTGATCGCTGATTTTCTGATGCTCTACCCCGGCCTCGACGTGCAACTGCACCTGATCGACAGTTTTGTCGACATGCAGGGTTTGAATCTGGGCAAGGTCGATCTGGTGCTGCGCGCCGGGCAAATGGCCGATACCCGGCTGGTGGCCACGCCGCTGGCGAGCATGGTGCGCATCGCCTGCGCCAGCCCTGCGTACCTGCAACGCCGTGGCGTGCCGACCGACCCGGCGCAGTTGAGTGATCACGACGGCCTCGACTGGGATGGCCTGGCGCCGCCATTTGCCTGGCGTTTCGAGCAAAACGCAGAAATGCATTTGCATCGTCCCGGGCGCATCCGCATGAGCGCCAACAATGCCGAGGCGCTGGTCTGCGGTGCGCTGGCCGGGCTCGGTATCGCGCACTTGCCGACCTGGCTGACCAGTGAATACCTGTTGCGCGGTGAACTGCTGCCGCTGTTCTGTGAACACGGCCTGCCACCGCCGGAAACCACCGGCATCTATGCGTTGCGTCTGGAGCAGCAACCCAACCCGAGGAGTCGTTTATTGCTGGAGTACCTGAAAGTCCGCTTCAGCCCTGTACCGCCATGGGATCTGGCGCTGCGAACCAATCTGGACCGGCACTAGGTCAGAATTATCTGGCGCATTAAAGATTCGCCCGCTAGATTCATGAAGATCACTGATCAAGGCTTTGAGATGAACACCGAACGCGACACCACGGATAACTGCGACGACCTGCTGCTGGACAATCAGGCCTGCTTCGCCCTGCATTCCACTTCACTGCTGATGACCAAGGTCTACAAGCCGCTGCTGCAAGCGCTGGGCCTGACCTATCCGCAGTACCTGGCGATGATGGTGTTGTGGGAACGGGACGGTTTGACCGTAGGCGAAATCAGCACGCGCTTGCTGACCGATCCCGGCTCGTTGACCCCGTTGCTCAAGCGCCTGGAAGTCGAAGGTTTGCTCAGCCGCACTCGCAGCCGCGAGGACGAGCGAGTGGTGATTGTCGAGCTGACTGAACAGGGTCGCGCGTTGCGGGACAAGGCGCGGGGCGTGCCCCAGTGCATCCTCGGCGCCAGCGGCATGACGCTTGAGCGGTTGCAAAAACTGCAAGCGGAGTTGCAAGTGCTGCGCAGCAATCTGCAGGACAGCCTCTAACCTCCCAGACACCGAAGATCCCTGTAGGAGCAAGCTTGCTCGCGATTGCGGTGTGTCATTCAGCGGTGAGGTTGACTGACAGGCTGCTATCGCGAGCAAGCTTGCTCCTACAGGGTTGCGGTGTTCTTGCAGCCTTAGCTCGCCTTCGCCCCTCCTGAAAAAAATCTTCGTCGAAAAAAACTGCTTCGACAGCTCTAGATCAACTCTTTCGCTAATACTCCCTCCACGGTTCTTTCCCTTTCTTGCGACTTTTTTAAAAATTTATCTTGCGCGCTAAATATTAGCGCGATACATTCATCTCGCACTTACTTAGCGCGCAAACATTTAGCGCAAGTCATCCAAACCTGAAACGAGGCCTACATCATGCAAACTCTCTACACCGCAATCGCAACCTCCACTGGCGGCCGTGACGGTCGTGCGGTTTCCAGCGACAACATCCTCGACGTCAAACTCGCCACTCCAAAAGAACTCGGCGGTGCTGGCGGCGCGGCCACCAACCCGGAACAACTGTTCGCTGCCGGTTACTCGGCCTGCTTCATCGGCGCACTGAAGTTCGTTGCCAGCCAGACCAAACGCAGCATCCCGGCCGACGCCTCGATCACTGCCCACGTCGGCATCGGCCAGATTCCTGGCGGCTTCGGTCTGGACATCGACCTGCACATCAGCCTGCCGGGTCTTGAACAAGCCGATGCGCAAACCCTGGTCGACGCGGCCCACCAGGTCTGCCCGTACTCCAACGCCACCCGCGGCAACGTCGAAGTGCGCCTGCACGTGACCGTCTAACCGTCGACTCCAAGACCGAACAGGAAACGAACATGAACACTTTCAGCAAAGTCTTGACCGGCACCCTTCTCGCCCTGTCCATCCACAGCGCATTCGCGGGCGACGGGGTTGAACACAACACCCAGGCGTTCCTCGATGTCCTGAATGCCGGCACCGGCAAACCGATGGAACAGCTTTCACCGAAAGATGCCCGGGCCATTTTGGTCGGCGCGCAAGCCGGGGTGAAACTGACGTTGCCAAAAGCAGACGTCAGCCAGAAGACCATTCAAGTCGACGGCCAACCGCTCAGCCTGACCATCGTCCGGCCGGCCGGGGTCAAAGGCGAGCTGCCGGTGTTCATGTTCTTCCACGGTGGCGGCTGGGTGCTGGGGGACTTCCCGACCCACGAGCGGCTGGTTCGGGATCTGGTCACGGGTTCGGGGGCAGCGGCGGTGTTCGTCAATTACACCCCGTCGCCGGAAGCGCATTACCCGGTGGCGATCAACCAGGCTTACGCGGCCACTAAATGGGTGGCCGAGCACGGCAAAGAGATCAACGTCGATGGCAAGCGACTGGCCGTGGCCGGTAACAGTGTCGGCGGCAACATGGCGGCCGTGGTTGCGCTGATGGCCAAAGACAAAGGCACCCCGGCGATCAAGTTCCAGGTGCTGTTGTGGCCGGTGACCGACGCCAGCTTTGAAACGGCGTCTTACAACCAGTTTGCCGAGGGACACTTCCTCACCAAAAACATGATGAAGTGGTTCTGGGACAACTACACCACCGACGCCAAGCAACGTAACGAGATCTACGCTTCACCGCTGCGGGCGACCACCGCACAACTCAAGGGCTTGCCACCTGCGCTGGTGCAGACGGCCGGTGCTGATGTGCTGCGCGACGAGGGTGAAGCCTATGCGCGCAAACTGGATGAGGCGGGTGTGCCGGTCACGGCGGTGCGTTACAACGGCATGATTCACGATTACGGTTTGCTGAACGTAGTGAGCCAGGTGCCAGCGGTGCGCTCCGCAATGCTGCAAGCGTCCGAAGAACTGAAACAACACCTGAAGAAATAACACCGCTCACCCTGTAGGAGCCGGCTTGCCGGCGATAGTGATCTTGAGGTCGCCATCGCCGGCAAGCCGGCTCCTACAAGGTCCGCGTCATGTTCCAGTCAGCGTGTTTCTGGCAGGCACAAAAAAGCCCGACTCAATGGTCGGGCTTTTTCATTCCTGAAGCAGTGCTTATTTAGCACGGCCTTTGTAGGAACCGCCTTCGCGGGTATCGATCTCGATCATGTCGCCGATTTCGATGAAGTCAGCAACCGACAGCTCGGTACCGTTCTTCAGTTTGGCAGGCTTCATTACCTTGCCGGAAGTGTCGCCGCGAGCGGAACCTTCGGTGTAGTCAACCTGACGCACGATAGTGGTCGGCAGTTCTACGGAAACCAGACGCTCTTCGAAGAAGATCGCTTCGCAAACATCGGTCATGCCTTCTTCAACGAAAGGCAGAACGGCTTCGATGTCTTCAGCGTTCAGTTCGTACATGGTGTAGTCGGTGGTGTCCATGAACGTGTAGGTGTCGCCGCTGATGAAGGACAGGGTCGCTTCTTTGCGGTCGAGGATTACGTCGTCCAGTTTGTCGTCAGCGCTGTAAACGATCTCGGTCTTGTAACCGGTCAGCAGGTTTTTCAGCTTGGTCTTCATGATCGCGCTGTTACGACCGGATTTGGTGAATTCAGCTTTCTGAACCAACCATGGATCGTTTTCGAGACGGATCACGGTACCGGGTTTCAGTTCTTTACCAGTTTTCATTGCGAATATCCGAATTTGGATGGGATTTACAAAAATCTAGGCCGCGTATCATATCCAATTTAGGTAAAACTGTACCAGCGCTGCGGCAAGATCAGCCTGCAAAGCCTGTTCCAGACACCACGCTTCGGCGTGTTTTTGCAGTTCTGGCCAGTGTTTACGGGTCGTAGCCCAATGGTCGGACATATCATGCCCGGCATTCCACTCTCGCCAAAGACCGCTGATCGCCTCGCGGGCAGGCGCAGACAGGCCTTTTGTGTAGAGCGTGAGGAAGGCTTCGAGCTTGTCCAGGTGAATGTCTTCGTCCTGCCGATAGATGTGCCAGAGCAGCGGCCGCCCTGCCCATTGCGCGCGGACAAACGAATCTTCGCCGCGCACGGCGTTGAAATCGCAGCACCAAAGCAGGTGATCGTATTGATCCTGTCGGACGAACGGCAGCACCTGCACGGTCAATGACTCGCGCACATGCACCGCGCCCGCCGCCAAACCCTCGACACCGAGCCAACGTTCGACATCACCGAGAATCCGCCCTTCGGGCACCAGCAGATGCGTGGGCACGGAATCTGCGGTCAGGACATCCAGCCAACTGGCCAGGCCGGCATTTTCGTAGGCGAACAGCGAAATCAGCTGCGCGCCTTGCGCACGATCAATCCCTAAACCTTGCAGGAATGCGCGCTGAGCCTCGGGATCTTGCTGAAATTGCCGACGCCGTTCCAGCAATCCGCTTTCACGCAGCAAGCCACCGGTGCCCTTTTGGAACCCCGGAAAGAAAAAGAATTTCTGCACGTTTTTGTACTTCACCGACGGCAAGCCGTGGCAGCCAACGACCCAGTCTTCTGCGCTCAGGTAGTCGAGGTTCAACCACAGCGGCGCCTTCTCCCGCGCCGCCATGGCCTCCATGTAAGCACTCGGCAACTGGCAGGCGAACGCGGCGATCACCACATCGGCCGCGTCAGTCGGCTGCCAGTCGGCCGTCCACTGACGCACCTCGACCCCCTCCTGCCACTGCTGTGAAAGGTTGAGATCGATGGCTGGGCACAAACGCTCGAAGGCCCGCAAATCATCGACCCACAAACGCACGTCCATCGCATGTTCGGCCACCAATTGGCGGGCCAGGCGCCAGGTCACACCGATGTCGCCAAAGTTATCGACCACGGTGCAAAAAATATCCCAGCGCCTGCGGTTTTTCATTTGAGGCATTTCAGGCATTCCAGGCTCCCGTTGGCAAAGGCGCCGATTGTCCGCATAAATTACCCCGTGCAGAAGAGCCGACGGCGATTAATCTTCATGCGACAATCGCCACTCGCCCGCGACCACCCGCCAGGAGGCAGTCATGCCCTACCGTCCCAATCCGCGCCGCCGCTTGCCGATCCAGCTCAATGCCCTGCAACTGACGGGCAGTATTGCCCTCGGATTGTGGCTGGGTTTCCTCGCGATCGCACTGACCTGCTGGCTCGCCTCGCGCCTGTTGTTCAGCGAGCAACTGGCGCCCGTCGCGCAAGCGGTGGAGCAATTGGCCAAGCCGCCGGTAGTGGTGCAACCGGTGCCGGACATTCCGCCGCAGAGCCCGATTTTCCAGCAATACGAAGAGAACCTGCGCAAGAACGAACAGGCACAACGGCTGGATCAGGCGCGCAGCAGCAACCGCAATCTGTCGAACCCCAATTGCCAGTTCTGGCTGCAACAGGACCGCACCGCACCGAGCGAAAAAAGCCGCGCCAATGTCCTGCAATTCTGCGATTGATCATGAATAAGCAAACCGTCCACCAACTGATTATCGACAAGCTGCGGATCGATCTCGACATTGCCGAGCGTGCCGCGCAAACCGCTTACGAAACGGCGACCCACGAAGAAAACATCGCCGAAAACAAGTACGACACCCTGGGCCTGGAGGCGTCATATCTGGCAGCCGGGCAGGCAAAGCGCGTGGAGGAAATCAGGCAGTCACTGACGCTGTGCCAGAACCTGACGCTGCGGCCTTATGACGACCAGCGCGGCATCGAAGTCGGCGCCCTGCTCGGTCTCGAAGACGAAAAGGGACGTGAGCAATGGCTGTTCCTGGCGCCCGACGCGGCGGGTTTGAAGGTCGATCTGGTGGGGCAATGGATTACCGTCATCACCCCTCGCTCGCCGCTGGGCAAAAGCCTGCTGGGCAAGTTCGAAGGGGACGAGGTGGAGATTCTGGTGGCGGGTGCTCGGCAACAGTTTTCTGTTACCGAGGTGGTTTAGCGGGAGATCAATGAACCGGCAGTTCGACGCCGTCGAACAGCTCTTCCAGTTCCTGCTTGTTGTGGCACTGAATGGCTTTGGCCATGACTTCGCGGGTCAGGTGCGGGGCGAACTTCTCGATGAAGTCGCACATGAAGCCACGCAGGAAGGTGCCGCGACGGAAACCGATTTTGGTGATGCTGGATTCGAACAATTCGCTGGCATCGAGCACCACCAGGTCATTATCGAGTTTGGTATCGACCGCCATTTTCGCCACGATACCCACGCCCAGCCCCAAGCGAACGTAAGTCTTGATCACGTCGGCGTCGGCGGCGGTGAACACCACTTTCGGCGTCAGGCCGCGATGGCTGAAGGCTTCGTCGAGTTTCGAACGGCCGGTGAAACCGAACACATAAGTCACGATCGGGTATTCGGCCAGCGCTTCAAGGGTCAGCTTCGACAGCTTGGTCAGCGGGTGGCCCTGAGGCACGACCACGCAGCGGTTCCAGCGGTAGCACGGCATCATCACCAGATCACCGAACAGCTCCAGCGCTTCAGTCGCGATGGCGAAATCGACGGTGCCGTCAGCGGCCATTTCGGCGATCTGCATCGGCGACCCCTGGTGCATGTGCAGCGCAACGTCCGGGTATTGCTTGATGAAATTGCTGATCACCGGCGGCAACGCATAACGCGCCTGGGTGTGCGTGGTGGCGATCGACAGGGTGCCTTTCTTCTCGTTGGAGAATTCTTGGGCGATCTGCTTGATGCTTTCAACCTTGCGCAGGATCTCGCCGGCGGTGGTGATGATGCGCTCGCCGGCCGGGGTGACGCGGGTCAGGTGCTTGCCGCTGCGAGCAAAAACCTCGACGCCCAATTCGTCTTCCAGCAGACGGATCTGCTTGCTGATGCCCGGTTGCGAGGTGTAAAGGCTTTGGGCTGTAGCGGAAACGTTGAGGTCGTGGTGCGCCACTTCCCAGATGTAGCGCAATTGTTGAAGCTTCATATGAATCCCTCAAAGCAGGTAGACGCCACGGGCATCAGCGACGGTATATAACTATATTAATGGTTTGAAGAATAAATCTAGAACTTTTTTATCAAACTGCCACTATTCGTGGACTAGCGGTCCCCTTGGCGACGGCGTTCCACCAGCGGCACCAGATAGACCGGGACCCGAGCCAACTGCAACACCCGCGCTGCGGTCCGGCCCAAAGGCGTTTCCGCGCCAGCACCATGGCTATGACTACCTACGATCAACAAATCCACGGAGAGTTTCTGCGCCTGTTCGAGAATCACCTGCGACGGATCACCCTGAAGCACCCGCACCGCTTGTATCCGCTCCAGATCCTGCTCCCCTTCATCCCCCAGTTCTTCACGAAAACTGTCGAGCACGCGCTGCTCGATATTGGCGATCACGGTGTTCAGGCCCTGACTGTGAAACTCGTTCAGCGCCTGCTCATCGAGGTAACTCTGAAGCACCGATTCGGCAAACAGCCCCATGGGTTCAACCGCGTGCACCACATACAGGTCGGCATTGAATGTTCGAGCCAGCTCCAGGGCATGCTGCATCACCAAAGGGGCGTACAGGCCGAGGTCAGTGGCATAAAGCATCGAACGAATCATATGACCTCCTCGAGTGCCAACATGGCGGAGATTGATTCAGCTTAGCAGTGCCTTGGCGAGTGCGACGTCCCGCGTAACGCGTTGAACGGCGGGCTTAAACCTTTTGCTCATTGCTTATGCCATGCGGCACATGGCCGGTAGCGACCACCTCGCGAGCCAACTCGCAATGGCCGGCCTGATCGTCGAAAAACACGTCAGCGGCAAAGGCTTCAAGGAAAGCGGACTTGGTCAGGCCACCCAGAAACAGCGATTCGTCCAGACGAATATCCCACTCGCGCAGGGTCCGAATCACCCGTTCATGAGCCGGTGCGGAACGCGCGGTGACCAGCGCGGTACGGATCGGACAGTCGTCCTCCGGGAACTCGCGCTGCAACAGATTGAGCGCCGCGAGAAAGCCCTTGAACGGCCCACCGCGCAAGGGCTCGCGGGCGCTTTCGCGTTCGCTGGCCTGGAACGCTTCAAGGCCGCCCGCCTGATAAACCCGCTCCGACTCGTCGGAAAACAGCACGGCGTCACCGTCGAATGCAATCCGCAATTCATCGCTGGCCGCACGGCTGGCGCCGCCCGACAGAATGGTCGCCGCCGCGAACCCGGCATCCAGTGCGCTGCGCACGTCTTCGGCATGGGTCGAGAGGAACAGGTCGCAGCCAAACGCCTTGAGGTACGGATACGGACTGCGCCCGCCGACAAATGCCGCGCGCGAAATCGCCAGCCCGTAATGGTGAATCGAGTTGAACACCCGCAGCCCGGTGTCGGCACTGTTGCGCGACACCAGGATCACCTCGACCCTGGCCCGGCCGAGGCTGGCATTCAGGTTCAGGAGTTTTTCAACGAGAGGGAATGCGTCGCCGGGCTCGAGGATTTCGTCTTCGTGTTCGATCTGATATTGCCGATAGGCCTCGACGCCGCTCGACAGATAAACCTTGTGGCTTTCGCTCAGGTCGAACAGCGCACGCGAAGAAATCGCCAGTACCAGTTTGTCGTCAATCGTCTTTGCCATGCCCTTCCCCCTCGGGTTGATCGACTCAGGTGTTGCGTCGATCGATAAAACTCAAACTGCGATACAACGCGTCGATTCGCGGCAATTCGCACCCGGCAGCCTTGGCCACCGCCAGTGGCCGGGCGTAAATGGCCGCCAGTTCCAGCGCTCGCTTGTGCAAAAAGTCGTGGTGCATGCTCGGCCAGTAGTCCGGCATTTTCTCGGTCATCATGAACAGATAATCGGCATAACCGGCCGGCATGTCGTGACCGCAGGCCTTCGCGCCCCGGACCACTTCGGCCATCAAGGCCTTGATCAGTTCGCGGCTGTCGGCGTCGGCCATCAACGCTGTGGTGCCCGCCCCAAGCAGAACCGAAAGGCCGTTGTAAGGAATATTCCAGACCAGTTTTTGCCAACGCGCCTGTTGCAGGTTCGCCATGGCCTGGGAATCGATGCCGGCGCTGCGGAACAACCCGGCGCCCTCCTCGACGATCGCCATGCGCGCCTGTTCATCGCCAGCGGGGCCACTGTGGTAGCCGACGTTCACTGCGCCGAGGGCCTGATGGGTGATCGCGCCCGGGCCGGAGCGATGCACGCAGATCAGACAAAGCCCGCCGAGCAGGTGCAGCGTATCGGGAAGCAATGCCCGCAGACTGTCTTCGACGTCCAGGCCGTTTTGCAGCAGCAGTACCTTGGCATTCGGCGCTGCGGCTTGAATGATCGCCGGCGCCAGACCGGCATTGCTGGTGGTCTTGGCGCCCACCAGCAACCAGTCGCAGGGCGGCATGTCTTCGGCCGACGAATAGGCCTGAACCGGATTCAACGTCAGTGCGCCGTGCGGTGCACTGTCGACGTGAAGTCCGTGCTCGGCCACCGCCGAAAACTCGCTGCGCAGCAGAAAGTGCACATCGAAGCCGGCACGCGCCAGCATGACCCCGTAAAACCCGCCGATCGCACCGGTTCCGATAATACCGATGGTCGGTTTGGCAACTGCAGCCGTCATGGCAACTCCTCTGCTGTTCTCGTCAACGCCTGACCTACGGCCTCATTCAGCTCGGTAGCGGTCAGGCGTGATCTTAGTGCCCCGAAGAACTCACCGTCGCGCACCACAAACAGCGCCGGCAAATGAAAGACCTGATAACGCTCGACCACCCCGCCGTTGTCCCCGGCATCGATCCAGCACAAGCGATCGACATCCAGATCGAGCCTGGGCAAATGCTCTCGGGCAAAACGGCAACTGGCGCAGCCGACGCTGGTAAAAACAACCAGCGAAACGCCGCTCATCGCCAGCAACCGTTGGTCGGCGTCGAAATCGGTCAGTGCCAATTCGACCACTATACTGGGGGAAACAATGTCAGATGGCCGACACATGGAGTCCGTGCTCATGGGACGTTTTATTCCTCATCCTGACGATGTACCCGTCGAATTAACGTTGCTAAAACCTGAGTGTATTTCACGGCAACAGCTGCACACTATCAGCCTCGGGGGCATGGCTTGCAATTACCACCGCGCCTGGCGTCACGGTACCGCGCTGGAAGTCCGCATGCCGACCTTGAACCCCGATATGCGCTTTCTGGGCTACGTGGCTTGGTGCTTGCGACGCAAGCGCGGCTACCTGGTAGGCATTGCCTTTGTTGACGAGCAGATGATGTTCAGCGCCCGAATGGGCGAACAGGTGTGTCAGATCGAGCGTTACTGTCGCTTGCATGACGCCCACGACGACCTGCAGGAAACCCAGGCGCTGGCCCTCGAATGGGTCCAGCAGCACGCCGACGAGTTCTCCCACGACACGGTTCGCAAGGCATTTGCGCAGGCGGTGCTGGATTAAGGGACGTCATCAATTCGTTGCGAATGGCCCTTAAACCGCTGTCTGCCCATTGTCGAGCCACGGTGTAACGCGCTAAGGTTCCGCTCCCCGACGCGCTTAATTTGCTGTGCTCCGCCGCGCGGGTTCGCTGGCGGCCGGCACCCGTGACCTGACGAGTAAACGATGGCTGATTTACCGATCAACGACCTAAACGTCGCCTCCAACGAGACGCTGATCACTCCTGACCAGCTCAAGCGTGATATCCCTCTGAGCGACGCTGCCCTGCGCACCGTCACCAAGGGTCGCGAAGTCATTCGCAACATTCTTGATGGCACCGACCACCGCCTGTTTGTCGTCATCGGGCCGTGCTCGATCCACGACATCAAGGCTGCCCACGAATACGCCGAGCGCCTGAAAGTGCTGGCTGCGGAAGTGTCCGATACGCTGTATCTGGTCATGCGCGTGTATTTCGAGAAGCCACGCACCACTGTCGGCTGGAAAGGCTTGATCAACGACCCGTACCTGGACGACTCCTTCAAGATTCAGGACGGTCTGCACATTGGTCGTCAGTTGCTGCTGGACCTGGCCGAAATGGGCCTGCCGACCGCGACCGAAGCCCTTGACCCGATCTCTCCGCAATATTTGCAGGACCTGATCAGCTGGTCGGCCATCGGCGCGCGCACCACCGAATCCCAGACTCACCGTGAGATGGCTTCCGGCCTGTCCTCGGCGGTCGGCTTCAAGAACGGCACCGACGGCGGCCTGACCGTGGCGATCAACGCCCTGCAATCGGTTTCCAGCCCGCATCGTTTCCTGGGGATCAACCAGGAAGGTGGCGTGTCGATCGTTACCACCAAGGGCAATGCCTACGGTCACGTGGTGCTGCGCGGCGGCAACGGCAAGCCGAACTACGATTCGGTCAGCGTCGCACTGTGCGAACAAGCGCTGAACAAAGCGAAGATCAAGCCGAACATCATGGTCGATTGCAGCCACGCCAACTCCAACAAGGACCCGGCCCTGCAACCGCTGGTGATGGAGAACGTCGCCAACCAGATCCTCGAAGGCAACCGTTCGATCATCGGCCTGATGGTCGAAAGTCATCTGAACTGGGGCTGCCAGGCGATCCCGAAAGACCTCGCCGACCTGCAATACGGCGTGTCGATCACCGATGCCTGCATCGACTGGTCCGCCACCGAAAACACCTTGCGCAGCATGCACGCCAAGCTCAAGGATGTGCTGCCTAAACGTGATCGCACCTGATCACTGTTCAGCGCACACAAAAACGCCGGGCTTAACCCGGCGTTTTTTTATGCGTTCGTTTTACTGGCTCAGCTTGGCCGCATGCCGCTGGTGGCGCTCCATGTAGCGCTCCACGTAGGAACACGATGGAATCACGGTGTAGCCCATTTCCTCGGCGTACTCCAGCGCCTTCTCGGTCAAGGCTGCCGCAATGCCGCGACCACGCAATGCATTGGGCACGAAGGTGCGATAGATATCCAGAGTCTGTTTCCCCAGATCCATATAGGTCAGGTAGGCACGATGACCGTCCACATTGGTCTCGAACTGATGACCTGCCTGGTCATGGTTGATGGACAACGCCTCGCTCATCACAACTCCTCTGCGGGTCTTGAATTCTGACCCCTACCTTACCGATGTTTTTCCGGCGAAGGAACATCTACGCCACCCCCGTGCCTGAATGGACACCGAGAAGAGCTGCACCGATCTCGCGCAACCGAGCACGTATCAAATAGTAGGCACCATTGGCAGAAATGCTCAAGGTGCGCTCGTCATCACGCTGGGTTGGGCGGGTGCTGCTCCGGGTTACGCAGGGACGGCTCGACCGAAGCGCTATGCGGGTCGATAGCCTGAACATTGCCGGATGTTGAGACTTAAGACGAGCGTCCCTCTATTAAGTCACCTCAACTAGGCGAAAGAGTTTGAGAGGTGCCGCGCAAATTCCGAACAAAAGTGTAGACGAATCCATCTAGACAGACTTTAGCCAAGATGGGAAAGACAGTCGTGCCCGCCGGGAACTTTTTCGTGCCAACTCGCTCAGCTCGGGCCTTGCAGCTGGATATTTTTTAATCAATCGCAAGTAAAAGTTGCTCGAAAAAGAATCAACGCCTACAATTTTTTTTGCTTCTTGCTTTACGTCAGTTTACTTACGACAAGTAATGGGTAGTATGTACGCCGGCTATTTCCTCACTCTGAGGAGACAGCTACTTTAATAGAAAGTCCTTGAAGGGGAACACGATGAACAACGTTCTGAAATTCTCTGCTCTGGCTCTGGCCGCAGTTCTGGCTACCGGTTGCAGCAGCGTATCGAAAGAAACCGAAGCACGTCTGACCGCTACTGAAGACGCAGCTGCTCGCTCCCAGGCTCGTGCAGACGAAGCTTACCGTAAAGCTGATGAAGCTCTGGCTGCTGCTCAAAAAGCACAACAGACTGCTGACGAAGCTAACGAGCGTGCTCTGCGCATGCTGGAAAAAGCTAGCCGCAAGTAATAATCCTTCGGGGTTGTTATCAAGCCGACCCATTTTTTGGGTCGGCTTTTTTATTGCCCGGCGTTTGTCCAGGCAATAAAAAACCCGCCGACGCTCTCAGCGCCGGCGGGTTCTGTTCAAGCCTTACTGCAACGGATCGATCGGTGCACTCGTCACCATCGGCGCAGAAGTATTCGGCACGGCGATTTCCACCGGCAGGCCATCTTCAGCGGCAACCACATCACGCACCACATCCCAGTTCATGCGCAGGTTGTTGGTGATGTCTTCGCGCTTGAGCATCGCGTTGATCACAGCCGTGTGCTTGTCGACGACCGACGGGTTGCCCTTGTCGTCCAGCGGCGTGTGCGCTTCCAGATACACCTTGCCGCCACTTACACCGAACTTGTACGGGTCGTTGAGAATGCGCACCGACGTGCCGACCGGCACCATGCCTGCCATTTGCAGCACGTTGTTGTTGAACATGCGGAAGCAGCCGTGGCTGGTGCGCATGCCGATGCCGAACTTCTTGTTCGAACCGTGGATCAGGTAGCCTGGTGTGCCCAGGGTGAACTTGAACGGGCCCAGCGGGTTGTCCGGGCCGGCCGGCACGACGTTCGGCAGCGGATCGCCGTCAGCGGCGTGCTCGGCCTTGATCGACGCTGGAGGCGTCCAGGTCGGGTTCGGCGTCTTCGCAACGATGCTGGTGTGGGCAATCGGCGAACCCCAGCCTTCACGACCGATACCCAGCGGGAAGGTGTAGACCACGTTTCGGCCTTTCGGGAAGTAGTAGAGGCGGTATTCAGCCAGGTTGATGACGATGCCTTCACGTGGGCCTGGCGGCAGGATGAAGCGCGTCGGCAGCACGATCTCGGTGCCGGCACCCGGCAACCATGGATCGACGCCAGGGTTGGCCGCGACCATTTCCGAGTAGCCCAGATCGTAGGTGGTGCCAAGGTCGGCGAAGGTGTCTTCGTACTTGGCCTTGATCACTTGCACCTGGCCGATGATGTCTTCACCGGGCGGTGGCAGGGGTAGCTCCAATGCTGCTACGGGGCCTGCCACACAAAGGGCGGCAAGAGTCAGGCAGCGGGTGACGGCAGGAAAGCGCGGCAACATCCGGAAAATCCTTCGCATAATCGACTGGGGTTTAAGAACGTAATTGTACACTGGCGCTCTGGTATTCGGGGAGAGACACCGATAGAGCGTGAATTGGCTGCGATATTTTTCAGGGGGCATATCCGTTTCTGCGGTAACGGCGGCTATTGGTTTCGCCCTTACGGCGAGTCACTTTGGAAAAGCCCCAAAGTAACCAAAGCGCTCTTGCCCCTTTCGTT